>CAYTVQ010000050.1:0-12955 GCA_964441615.1 uncultured Caulobacterales bacterium
TTTATCGCGGCTCCCAGATGGAAAAGGCCGAGAAGGAAATTGACACGCTGATCGCCGCATTTCCGACCAACCCATATTACCACGAACTGAAGGGGCAGATGCTGTTCGAATTCGGCCGAACCGCCGAGTCCATCGAGCCCCATCGCCGGTCGGTGGAGCTTGCGCCGGACAAGGCGCTCCTCCGCATCAATCTCGGACGCGCGCTGGTCGGCACGGAGGACAGCGCCATGTACCCCCAGGCCATCAAGGAGCTGAAGTCGGCGCTGCTGATCGAGCCCGACAACGCCTTTGGCTGGTTCGAACTCGCGCGCGCCTATGGCGGTGCAGGCAACGAAGGCATGGCGAATCTCGCCACCGCCGAGTCGCGATACCACTCCGGCGCAAAAGGGGAAGCGGCCCTTTTCGCCCGTCGGGCTCAGCAGTCGCTCAAGCCGGGGACTCCTGAATATCGCCAGGCGAGCGACATCATCGCCGCGGCCCAGCCGAAAAAGGGACAGGACGTTCCGCTTGCGCCCGAACCGGAGACCAAGAAGAAGGACCCGGCCCCGCCGAAGCGGCCGGAGGGCGAAGTGCCCGATCCGCAGGGCCTGTAAGCTAGAGGGGGTTGGAATGAACAGGAATATCGCTATCGGCGCCGCGCTTTGCGGCGCTGCGCTTCTGGGGGCGCTCGCGGTCGCCTACTCGAACGCGCAAGGCGACAAGTCGGTCGGGAAGACAGTTTCGGTTCCGGCCCCCGTGACTCGATCGACGACGGCGTTCACGACAGACGAGGAACAGGCCGTGCGCGCGATTGTGCGGAACTATCTGCTCGAGCATCCCGAAGTGCTCGTCGAAGCGATGCAGGCCTTTGACCGAAAGCAGGAGACGGCGCGGCTCGATCTTGCAAAGAGCAAAATTGCAGCGCTCGTCGCGCCCGAGCACGGCTATGTCGCAGGGGCGAATCCGGCAACCGCTCAGGTCGCGGTGATCGAACTTTTCGATTATCACTGCGGCTTCTGCAAGAAGGCGACCGGCCTTGTCAGGGAGCTCACGAAGAGCGATCCGGCGGTAAAGGTCATATTCCGGGAACTGCCGATCCTTCGCGAAGAATCCGAATACGCGGCAAAGGCCGCGCTCGCCGCCCGCGCGCAAGGCAAATACCAGGAATTTCACTTCGCCATGATGGAATCGACCGGCGTGCTCACCAAGGAACGCGTCGAGGAAATCGCCAAATCCAAGGGCATCGACCTGGCGCGGTTACATGCGGACATCTCAAGCAGGGCGGTCAAGGAGTCGATCGAGGAAACCGAGAGAATCGCACGCGATCTCGATGTCGATGGCACGCCGACCTTCATTATCGCCTCGCTAAACGGCGATTTCGTCGAAGTGGTGGGCGGCTTCTCGCCCGAGCGCGTCGCCGACGCGATTGCCGAAGCGAAAAAGGCCGCCAAGAGGAAATAGACAGTCTATCTGGAAGGCGCCTTCGCCCGCGCCGCCGCGCCGTTCTCAAACGTCCAGACCAGAATGTCGGAAACGGCGGCGCGCGCGGCTCCGTCCAGGGCCTTTGCAACAGCCGGTCCGGAATTGCTCGCCGCCTTTTCTTCCGACGAGAACAACCTGCCCGCAAGCACCTTGCCCCTAGCGTTCACAAGGCGGACATAGACGGAGAAAACAGCCGTCGCCTCCCCGTCCCGGATATCGGCCTCCATGCGGCGAATATCTGTCTGCAGCGCATAATCTCCGATCGGCTGAGCGATACGGTCGCCGACGCCGAGAATGCGCCCGGTGTTCTCAAAGCTTCTGACCAGCGCCGACTGGAAGAGCCGGGGCGCGCGGTCCGCCCACTCGCCATTGGCATAGAATTCAATGCGGCCCCGCTCCTGCGCCAGCGCAATCTTGGTGTTGTCATAGACGCGAGAGGCCTGAGGGTCCTCGATGACCAGAGTCCAATCGACCTGCGCTCCTGCGGGGGCTTCGCTTTCGACGGCTGAGATCAGAAAGCGAGGACTCGCCGGCGGCGCCTTTGGCAGCACGTTGACGCAGGCGGCAAGCGCCAGAGCTGCGAACAGGGGGGCCGGCGTCCTCATTCTTTTCCTGCCTCATATCGCGGCGTCGATTCGCCGAAGAGATAACCGCGCGGATCGCGGTCGATCTCGCGAAGGACCTGGTCGAGCGTGCGCATCGTCCGGCGCGCTTCGGACACAGCCGGCCCAATCTGCGCGAGACCCTGATTGGTGAACGCTGCGATCGGCTCGCGGTTTTCGGCGACGAGCGCGTTCATCTCGCTCATGAGTTTGTCGGCTGACTGAAGAGTGCGGCGCGCATCGGCGACGACTAGTTTGGCGTCTTCGCTGGCCAGCTCGTTGAGGCTGTCCGAAAGCTCTTTGAGACTCGCCGAGGCCTCGGCGAGATCGGACGTGATTTTCGCCGAGTTCTGCACCGCGAGGCGCAGATTGCCGTCCTCGTCGGCGATCGCCCTGGTCAGCTTGTCGATATTGATGAGGATGTTTGAAAAGGCCTGCGTGTTCTCCTCCGAAAGCAGCTTGCGCGCCGCATCGACGATATCGCCGCTTCCCGCCAGGAACGCCCCGAAGCCGGACATGTCGGCCTGGATGCTCGGCACGCCGCGCGTGACATCCTTCAGAAGCGGCTTGTCCTTGCTGCCGCCGACGAACTGAATGACGGCGAGACCGGTGAATCCCACAAGCTCCAGTTCCGCGCGCGTATCCGTCTTCACCGGCGTGTCCTTGTCCACGCGTACGCGGGCCCGGACGATGGACGGATTGTCGGGATCGATCGTCAACTCTTCGACCTCGCCCTTCTGGATGCCGTTGAAAAGCACCGCGGCTCCCTTTGAAAGGCCTGAGACGCGCTCTGTGAAGATCACGTCGTAGGGATCAAACTCGCGCTGCGTCTGGCCCAGCCACAAAATAAAGAGGAAGGCGAGCGCGACGGCGCACAGGACGAAGGCGCCGATCAGCACGTAATGCGCGCGCGTCTCCATCTACTCAACTCGCTCCCCCGCGAGCGCCTCCCTGATCGGCTTTCGCCTCCAGCGCGGCCCGGCCTCGCGGCCCCCCGAAATACTCTTCGATCCATGGATGCCCGGTCTGGCGCACCTCCGCAATCGTGCCGACCGCGATGACCCGCTTTTCAGCGAGCACCGCCACGCGGTCGCAGGCGGCGTGCAGCGTGTCGAGATCATGGGTAACCATAAACACCGTCAACCCTAAGGATTTCTTGAGGCTAACGATCAGATCGTCGAATCTGGCGGCGCCGATCGGATCGAGACCGGCGGTCGGCTCGTCCAGGAACAGGAGTTCCGGGTCGAGCGCGAGAGCGCGCGCAAGCCCCGCGCGCTTCGACATTCCTCCGGACAACTCAGAAGGGAATTTTGCGCCCGCGTCCGGCGGCAGGCCGGCCATGGAAATCTTGAGGGCGGCGATGTCGCGGGCGAGCGCCTCGGGCAGCGCAAGGTGTTCGCGGATCGGCGCCATGATGTTCTGCGCGACGGTTAATGAAGAGAAAAGCGCGCCGCCCTGGAACAAGACCCCCCAACGCTGCTCAATCTCGCGCCGTTCGTTATCGCTCATCGCCCAGACGTCCTGGCCGAAGACGGTGATCTTGCCCGCGGTTGGGCGCTTGAGGCCGATGATCGCACGCATCAGCACGGATTTTCCCGTGCCGGAGCCCCCGACGACGCCGAGGATTTCGCCCTCGCGGACGTCGAGATCGAGGTTTTCATGGACGATGAAATCGCCGAACTGCGTTTTCAGCCCGCGCACCTCGATGATGTTCCGTGGAGGGCCGCTTTTCAGAAATCGATCTCCAGGAAGAACATTGCGAAGAACGCGTCTATGACGATGACGAGGAATAGCGACTGCACGACCGACAGCGTCGTACGCTGGCCGAGAGACTCTGCGCTTCCCTGCACCTGCATGCCCTGGAAACAGCCGACGACGCCGATCACGAAGGCGAAGAAGGGCGCCTTGATGAGGCCTACCCAGAAGTTCGACATGGCGATGGTTTCCTGGATGCGGCCGACGAACAGGGCCGGCGAAATCTCCATCGCCGTCCACGCGACGAGCCCGCCCCCGATCATGCCGAGCATTGCGCCGATGAACGCGAGCACCGGCAGCATGATGACGAGCGCGATGACCCGCGGCAGGACCAGCACCTCGATCGGATCGAGGCCAAGAACCTTCAGGGCGTCGATCTCTTCACGAAGCTTCATCGAACCGATCTGGGCCGTGAAGGCGCTGCCCGAACGTCCGGCGATCAAGATTGCGGCGAGGAGCACGCCAAACTCCCGGAGGACTGAAAGGCCGACGAGTTCGACCACAAAGATCTCGGCGTTGAAGTTCCTCAGGATCTTTGCGCCCATAAAGGCGACAACGCTGCCGATCAGAAAGGACATGAGGCCGGTGATCGGGACAGCGTTAAGGCCCGTCTCCTCCATGTGATAAACGATGGACGTGTAGCGGAGCTTGCCCGGACGCGCCGCGACGCGCGCGAAGGTCGCGAGCGTCAGCCCGATGAAACTCAGGATTTCGAGTGCGGCGAAATAGGCGTCCGCCACCCCCTGACCGAGCCTGTCGAGCATGAGGACGAAGGCGTTCCTCGATGCGGGCGCCACCGGACCGGACGCCATATGCGACCCGACCCGGTCCAGGAGGAAGGCGTGATCGGGCGACGCGCCCACGATTCTTGAGGCTGCCGACCGCTGATTCCATGATTTCAGGACACGATGCAGCACCATGGCCCCGGCAGTGTCCAGTTTTTCGATCCCGGAGACGTCGATAACGATTTCCCGGCCGACAGAATCGTCCTCGAAATCGCGCAGGCCGGCATCGATGGGCCCGAGATGACGAGCCCGCCAATCGCCGCGAGCGACCAGCTTCAGAATGTCGCGGTCAACGTCGATGTCAAATTGCGCCGCCCTCGCCTGCATCGTTTACGCTTTCTTTAGGCTGGCAAGCCGCACGGCGCGCGGATTGCACTGTGCCATTGGTTTATCGAAGGATACTAAACGATCTCGAAACGGTCGCTCGCGATGGCCGGACGGGATGGAGTCGGGAGTTCGGGTTCGTGGGCAGGAACATGTACGCTAGTCGCTTTCGCTGGCTCGAAGCGCTGCCGCTTCTTGCGGTCATCGGCGCGCTGGCGGTCATCGCGCTGCAAACCTTGACGGACGAAAGCTTCGGCGCCAATACGGGACGGGAGAGACTTTTTGATTTTTATCAACGCATTAAGCCTGCCTCCTCAGAGACAACCTCACCCCTTCACGTGATCGCCATCGATGCCGAGAGCATCGCGAAGGTCGGCCCGTGGCCCTGGCCACGGACCATCCTCGCCGATCTCGCCGATCGGGCGATCGCCGCCGGCGCCAAGGGCATCATCATCGTAGAACCCGTGGATGCGCCAGATCCTCTTTCGCCGGCCACCATTGGCGACTTCTGGCTTTCCGGCGCCCGCGATCAGGATCTCGCCCGCCAGCTCTCGCTCCTGCCCAATACCGACGAGGTCCTGGCCCGCTCGCTCGAGGGGCGGGCGAGCGCGATCGCCATAGCCGCGCGCGCGGCGACGCAGGGCGATCTTGGCCTGCAGCGCGCAGATACGCGGGCCGTTGAATGGCTGAAGATTGCAGGGGGAACGAGCGGCGAATTCCTCGCGCTGCCGGGCGCCAAGGAGATTGCGCCGGTGAACAGGAAGCTCGCGCAATCGAGCACCATCGCCGTCGCAGCAATCAGGCAGGATCCTGACGGCGTTGTCCGACGCGCGGCGCCTTTATGGTCGGTCGGGGGCGCCGCGACGCCCTCTCTCTCCCTTGCAGCAGCGAGGTTCGCCCTCGACGGGGCCGCCGTTGCAGCAAAGCCCGGCAACGGAGCGGCGACAACAGCCGGAATACCGCCCGCGGCCCTTACCCTTGGGCAGGTACAGATCCCGCTTTCAAAAACCGCGGAGATGCGACTGCGTCTGCCGCGCCAGATCGAGACGCCGCAGACCTCCGCCCTGAGGCTTCTCGACAAAGTCGCCTCCAATAGTCAGCTCGGCGGCAAGGTCGTGCTGATCGGCCTCGATTCCGATCAGGGCGCGAGGATCGAGACCGCCCGCGGCCTTTTGTCGGCGGCTCAGGTCCATGCGCTTGCCGCACGCCAGCTTATCGCCGGCGAAGGCCTCTTTCGGCCCGCATGGGCCGGCTACGCCGAAGCGATCGCCGTCATGTTGCTCGGCGCCGCCGCGATCATGTGGTCGCAGCGCCTCGATTTCTGGAAGGCAATCGGCATCGCGGCTGCGGCGTCGGCGCTCCTGTTCACGATTTCGATCGGCGCGTTCTCCTTCGGCGACATGCTGATCGATCCGGGTCCGGCGTCGCTCTCATTGTTCCTTGGGGCCCTGTCGGTCGCCGGCGGGCGCTCGCTCGGCGTCGTCCTGCGTGATGACACTGTGCGCGGTTCGTTCCAGGGCTCATTGCCAGAACCGACCATGAAGAAGCTGCGCGAGGACGGGGCCGCCGAAATCCTCGACGGCGACTGGCGCCCCGTGACGGTGCTCGCCCTCGAACTTCGCTTCACCGACGATGACATGCAGAAACTTGCGACCGCGCCGGACGACGCAACGAAGGTGATTGCGTCGGCCTGTCTCGACCTCCGCAAGACCATCATCGATACGGGCGGCGCCGCCGAGCAGGCCGAGGGTGGAAAAATTTTCGCCTATTATAACGCGCCGCTTGCGAATGCGGATCATATGAGCGCGGCCTGCTCGAGCGCGCTGCGACTTATAGAGAGCATGGACAAGATCAATGCCGGGATCGAGACAAGTCCGCGCACGCGGGGCGTCGCGCTGCATCTTGCGATCGGCATCGCGTCAAGCGAGTGTTTCGTCGGGCCGATGGGCCATGGCCGCCACAACCGGTATTCAGCGATCGGTCCCGCGGTCGATCTCGCCATCTTCCTGCGCCGACAGGCGGAATATTACGGCCCCGCGATCATCTGCGACGAGACGGTCCATCGCAAGACGAACCACCATTTCGCTTTTCTTGAACTCGACCGCATCAGGACGAACAGGAGCGATCGTCCTCAGACGATTTATGCGCTCATTGGCAACCCATTCATCAAATCCTCTAAGGGCTACCGCGCGCTGGAGGAATCGCAGCGCGCGCTCCTGACCGCCTATCGCGCCGGCGACTTTGCCGCCGCGCGCGCGCTTCTCGCCAAGGCGAAGGAGACCCCGGGTTCGAAGATCGCGCTTTTCGACATCTATGAGGAGCGCATCAATCGGATGGCCCAGACCGGCGCGCCGCCCGATTGGGACGGCGCGCATCACGTCGTGATCTGATCAGGCGCCGACCGGATCGAGCCAGCCCCATTTGTCCTCGGTCTTGCCGGTGAAGAGGCCGAAGAACTTTTCCTGGAGCGCCGAGGTGATGGGGCGGCCGCGGTTGCCCGATCCGACTTCGACCCGGTCGATCGTCCGCACCGGCGTGATCTCCGCAGCGGTCCCGGTCAGAAAGACCTCATCGGCGTAATACAGCATTTCGCGGGGGATCGCCTGTTCGGCCACCTCGATCCCGCTGTCGCGCGCCAGCGTCATGACTGTATCGCGGGTGATGCCGCCGAGGATGGAGGC
Organism: uncultured Caulobacterales bacterium; assembly: GCA_964441615.1. Taxonomy (GTDB): domain Bacteria; phylum Pseudomonadota; class Alphaproteobacteria; order Caulobacterales; family Parvularculaceae; genus Amphiplicatus. The sequence goes on from CAYTVQ010000050.1 coordinate 7,609, forward strand.
CGCAGCGGGCGGCGTGATGATCCGGCCCTTATGCACGACGAAGATATTCTCGCCGGCCCCCTCGCTGACGGCGCCGTCATGAGTAAGGCCGATCCCCTCGGCGAAGCCCTGGTCCTTGGCTTCCATGCCAATGAGGCGGCTTGAGAGATAATTGCCCGCGGCCTTGACCCCTGCCGGCATCGTACTCGGCGCGAGGCGCCGCCAGCTGGAGACGCCGACATCTATGCCGTTCTTGATGGCTTCCTCGCCAAGATAAGCGCCAAGAGGCCAGGCCATGACCGCAACTTCGCTCGGGCAATTCTGCGCCGACGGACCCATCTCGCCATAACCAAGGAAAGCCACGGGACGGATGTAGGCGGCGCGCAGATCGTTGACCCGGATAATGTCGCGGCAGACCGCCATAATCTCGTCAAGGCTGTAATTGATCTGTATACGGTAGACCTTGGCCGAAAACAGAAGCCGTTCGATATGTTCGCGGTTGCGGAACACCGCCGGCCCTTTGTGCCGCGTCTCATAGGCGCGCATACCCTCGAAAACCGCCGTCCCGTATTGCAGGCCATGCGTTGCGATGTGCGTGGTCGCCTGCGCCCAGGGAATCATCTCGCCATTGCGCCAGATGAGTTTGGTCGGCTTGATCGGCATCGTAATCTCCCGAGGACTCCGGGCATGGGCTTCGCCCCAACTGGCCCCAGCGTCAAGGCTTCCGTGACCGGTTCCTCGGCCCGCCGGCCTGTGACCGGTCTCTCGCGGGGGGATTGACCTCCGCCGCCGATGAGTGCTGCGGATGCCCGCATGAAGAACCCTGATCCGCCCGCCGTCGAACGGCTGCTTGAGATTATGGCGCGCCTGCGCGCTCGCGACGGCGGCTGCCCGTGGGATCTCGAGCAGGATTTCCGCACCATTGCGCCCTATACGATCGAAGAGGCCTATGAAGTCGCTGACGCCATTGAGCGCGACGACATGGCGTCCCTGCGTGAGGAGCTCGGCGATCTCCTGTTCCAGGTCGTGTTTCATGCGCGCATGGCCGAAGAGCGCGGCGCCTTTGGCTTCGAGGACGTCGCAGAGACGATCGTCCGCAAGATGATCGACCGGCATCCGCACGTGTTCGCGGGCGCCGCCTTTCGCTCCGCCGACGAACAAACGGCCGCCTGGGAGCGGCAGAAGGCCGCCGAACGCACCGCCAAGGGCAAAGGCTCCCTGCTCGCCGATGTCCCGATCGCCCTTCCCGGCATGACCCGCGCCGTGAAGTTGCAGAGGCGCGCCGCCACGGTCGGCTTCGACTGGACTGACGTCGCCGACGTCCTGATGAAGCTCGACGAGGAGGTCGCCGAGCTGGCCGCCGCCGCGCGATCGAAGGATGCAGACGCGATCGAGGACGAGTTCGGCGATCTTCTGTTCGTCATCGCCAATGTCGCCCGGCATCTCAAAGTCGATCCCGAAGCTGCGGTCCGGCGCGCCAACGAGAAATTCACAAGACGCTTCGCGCATATTGAGAAGCGCCTTGTCGAACAGGGAGGGACTCTCGAGGCCGCAACGCTCGACGAGATGGAGGCCTTATGGATCGAGGCGAAAGAACTGGAGCGGAAAAGCTGAATTCGCTTGGCGGTCGCTAACGCCCGCCATAACCGCCCTTCGGCCTCAGCGCGCGCTGCAGGATCCGGTAGACGGGCAGAAATGCCGCGGCGGCCGCGGCTTTAACCGCGAAATCAGCGAGCATCCAGAAGAACCAGGGCGCGGCGCTGCCCCAGAACGCCCAAGGATAATAGACCGCTGCCTGAATCCCGAGACCGAAAAGGGCGGCCAAGAATGGCGCGCGCCACCACGGGCCGCCGCCGCGCAGGAAATCGTACAGCGTCGCCGCCAGATATTGTCCGACCATCGCGCTTGCCACAAAGGCGACAACCGTGCGCGCCGCTGGAAAGTCAGAGTCCTGAAGGACAGGCGCAAGCTCGGCGAGCCCGGCAAACACCGTGACCGCAGCAACTCCCCATGCCGCCGTAATCGCCCGCGAGGCCTCGTCGCCGCCATAGCGGCGCGAGAAGAGAATGACGAGCAGCCCGGCGCCCGTCATGACGAGGCCGCCGACAGATAGCCAGGCGCTGGGCTTCTGGGCGGCGCTGTCGAAAATCTGGTCGAAGCGAAAGACCGCGAGATCAAGCGTAAGAAAGGACAAAAGCAGCACCGGCGTCAGGAGCGCCGTCAGGGTCGCAAGGCGTAGCAATGCAGTGACGAAAGCGCCGCTTTCCCGGATCAGCGCCTCAAGGGGAGTTTCGCGGATAGGCCGCCGCTGTTCAACGGCCAGAATCTCTTCCATTTCGACGCCACCCTAAGAAGGGAGCGGCAAGCTCCGTCAGGAAGCTTTGGCGAGTTCGCGCTTCAGTTTCAAGGCCGCCGGAGAGAGGACGTCGGCGCTCGCCTTGGCGAGATAGGCGTCAAGGCCGCCCACATGGTCGATGGTGCGCAAGGCGGCCGCCGTCACGCGGAACTTGTAGCCGCGGCCGAATTTGTCGCTGTGCAGCGTAACGTTGCACAGGTTGGGATAGAATCGGCGCTTGGTCTTCACATTCGAGTGGGACACAGTGTGCCCGACCATCGGTCCGATCCCGGTCAGTTCGCAGCGGCGCGCCATCAGACACCTGTAAGAGCAGGGGCGCCGGCCCCGAGGGGCGCGCCCGGCTGATTTGAAGGACGAGGCCTATAGGCGAGGCGGACCTTACAGTCAAGGCGCGGACCGATGCCGAAAAAGCGTTCCAAATCAATGGATACCTGCCACAATGCGCGCAGGGAGGCGGCCCGGCGTCCGCGTGCGGATTCGATGGCTCGCGGCGCCGTCATTCAGGTCGGGGATTCTTGGTGACCTCCAGATCACAATCCGGCCTCGCGCCCCCCATCGCCGTGCTCGGCCCCACCAACACAGGCAAGACGCATTACGCGATCGAGCGGATGCTGGGGCACGACAGCGGCATGATCGGACTGCCGCTGCGGCTTCTCGCGCGCGAGGTTTATGACCGCATCGTCGCCGTCCGTGGGCTGAAGGAAGCGGCGCTCTATACGGGTGAGGAAAAGATCGTCCCGCCCCATCCGCGCTACTGGGTCTGCACTGTCGAGGCAATGCCGGTCGAACGCCAGGTCTCCTTTCTCGCCGTGGACGAAATCCAGCTTGCCGCCGACCCCGAGCGGGGCCGCGTGTTCACCTCGCGGCTGCTCCATGCGCGCGGAGCCTCAGAGACCCTGTTTCTCGGCTCGGCCACGATGCGGCCCATCCTGCGCGGCCTTTTTCCGGACATCCGGTTTCTGACGCGGGACCGCCTTTCAGTGCTGAAAAATGCGGGGCCGAAAAAGGTTTCGCGCCTGCCCCGGCGCTCCGCGGTCGTCGGATTCTCGGCGGAGTCGGTTTACGCGATCGCCGAACTCATCCGGCGCCAGCGCGGGGGCGCCGCCGTCGTCCTTGGCGCTCTCTCCCCTCGCACCCGCAATGCGCAGGCCGCGCTCTACCAGTCCGGCGAAGTCGATTATCTGGTCGCGACCGACGCGATCGGCATGGGCCTCAACATGGACATCGACCATGTGGCCTTCTCCTCTCGGCGCAAATTCGACGGCCGGGGCTTCAGGGATCTCCGCCATGACGAACTCGCGCAGATCGCCGGCCGCGCGGGACGCTACATGCGCGACGGAACGTTCGGAGTCACCGCCGACTGCCCGCCCTTCGACGAGGAGACCGTCGACGCGATCGAGGAGCATGTCTTCGAGCCGGTAAAGACGCTGCAGTGGCGCAGCGAGGATTTGAGCTTCAGTTCCATCCCCCATCTCCTCCAGTCGTTGCAGGCCTCCCCTCCCCGCGCCCAGCTTCAGCTGGCGCGAACCGACGACGACGAACTCGCGCTGACGGCCCTGTCGGCCGAGGAGGAGATTGCACGGCTCGCCCTCCGGGGCGACGGATTGCGGCTGCTCTGGGAGGTCTGTCAGGTGCCGGATTTTCGAAAGACCTCCCTCGACCAGCATGCCCGGCTGATCGGCGACATTTTCTTGCAGCTGGCGAGGGACGCGCGCATCCCGTCGAGCTGGATCGCGCCGCGCATCGCCGGCCTCGAGAATACAGAGGGCGATATCGACCTCCTGTCCAAGCGCATCGCGCATGTCCGCACCTGGACTTACCTCTCGCACCGGGCGGCCTGGCTCGAGGACGGCGCTTATTGGCAAGAAAAGGCCCGCTCTATAGAAGACTCGCTTTCCGACGCGCTGCACGAGAAGCTGACCCAGCGTTTTGTCGATCGGCGCACCTCAGTGCTGCTGAAGAAGCTCAAGGACGACGCGCCGGTGCTCGCCGGCGTCACCGAAGATGGAGACGTGATCGTGGAAGGCCAATTTGTCGGCCGTTTGATGGGGTTCGAGTTCATCGTCGATCCACGCGCGAAAGGGCTTGACGCCAAGCGCATCCGCGGCGCCGCCGACAAGGCCCTGGCCCCCGTGCTCGCCGCCCGCGCAGCCGCCCTCGCGACAGCTGCTTCTGAAGACCTGCAGCTGCAAGACAGCGGCATCATCGTCTGGCGAGGTTCGCCGGTCGCCAGTCTCGTCAAGGGCCCCGCGCCGCTCCGTCCCAACATCATCGTGCGCGGCCTGGACGCGCTCTCGCCGCATCTGCGCGGCCGCATCCGCGACCGGCTCAAGGACTTCTTCGCGGCGAAAGTCGAGGCTCTTCTCGGAGAGATGATCGCGCTCGGCCATGCAGCGACCGCCGGGGACGGCGACAACACGCTCAGCGGACCGGCTCGCGGGATCGCCTTCCGGCTGGTTGAGAACTTCGGCGCCATGTCGCGCACCCAGTTTGGCGACGAACTCAAGCAGCTTGGTCAGGACGAGCGCGCCAAGCTCAGGAATCTCGGCATTCGCTTTGGCGAATATACCCTGTTCATGCCAAGGCTTCTGAAACCGCAGCCCGCCAAGCTTCTCACATTGCTTTGGGCGCTGTGGAGCGATCGTGAACCGGGCGCCCTGACGCCGCCTAAAGCTGGCCTTGTCTCGTTCATCGCTGATGAGACAATTCCGCATGCCTATTATTACGCCTGCGGCTATCGCCCCTCCGGCGCGCGCGCAGTCAGGATTGACATGCTGGAGCGCCTGGCCGGGCAGATCCGGTCGGAGCGCCGCGAAGGCGAGTATCAGGGCGGATTCGAGGCGAGCCAGCAGATGATGTCGCTGGTCGGCTGCTCGGGCGAGGAATTCGAGTCGATCCTGACCTCGCTCGGCTATCGCAAGCAGACGATCAAGGTGAAGAAGGCGCTGGATCGCGTGCAAGCGCCCGCCCCATCGCCCGAGTCGACAGGCGCCGCGCCGGCAACCCCCACTG
>CAYTVQ010000051.1:0-12895 GCA_964441615.1 uncultured Caulobacterales bacterium
TGAAGCGCGCGGAGTTCGCCGCGGCGGCGGGCGCCGACGGCGTCATCGCCTCGGCCCGTGAAGCGCAGGCCATCCGCGCGCGCTTCGGGCGCCATCTCCTGATCGTGACGCCGGGCGTGCGGCCAAAGGGCGCCGACGCCCACGACCAGAAGCGCGTCGTGACGCCGTCAGAGGCCATCGCCGCCGGCGCGGACTACATCGTCGTCGGAAGACCCGTCGTCGAGGCGGACGACCCAAGGGCCGCCGCCGAAGCCATGGTTGCGGGAATCGCTGGTGCCGGTTGAGGGGATCGAACCCCCGACCTTCGGTTTACAAAACCGCTGCTCTACCGCTGAGCTAAACCGGCGCCTTGATTTTGCATAATAGATCGGCCTTGCTGTGGCCAGCGGCGAGACCGCGCATCAATGGGGTTTGCGATCAACATGCGCATCGTGCTGGCGGCGCTCGCGGCCTTCTCGCTGTCGGCCTGCGGCGGGCCGGACCAAAGCGCGCCGGCGGCGTCGGCGACCGGCCCGTCCGGCGAGCGGCTCTTCAGCCAGTGCGCCGTCTGCCACACCGCGGCGGCGCCGGGAACGCCCGGCGCGAAGCTGAGGCTTGTCGGCCCGCCGCTCTGGGGCGTCGTCGGGCGCAAGGCCGCGGCGCTGCCCGAGTTCAGATATTCGCGCGCCATGCAGGAGTCGGGGCTCATCTGGGACGAGGCGACGCTCAACGCCTTTCTCGAAAATCCGCACAAGCTCGTGCCCGGCACGCTCATGAGCTATGCGGGCGAGAGCGACGCGGCGCGCCGCGCCGCGCTCATCGCCTATCTTGGGACGCTGAAATAGCGCTTCGTCCGTCTACTGATCGAAACCGGGATTGATCCGGTTGAGCTTTCGCATGAGGCCCGGCCAGGCGAGATTGTCGCCGAGCCCCTTGACGAAAGCAGGCGCCCCCTGCTGGAGCACCTTCGCGGCCATGGCCGGCGGCTCCTCGCGCGGCTCCTCCGTATCCGACTGGGCGAGGATCTGCGCGCGGCAGGCCTGTTCGAGGAAATACATGCGCAGGAACGCCGTCGCGCAGTTCGCCCCGACCGTCAGCGTGCCGTGGTTCCTGAGGATCAGGAAACTGTGGCGGCCGATATCCTTAACGAGGCGCGCGCGCTCGTCGAGATCGGTCGCGATGCCCTCATAGTCGTGATAGGCGAGGTCGTCATGCACGATCATGGCGAACTGGGTGTAGCGCCTGAGGCCCTTCTTCTGCGCCGAGACGGCGACCCCATAGGGCGTGTGCAGATGAAGGACGCAATGCGCATCCTCGCGCGCCATGTGCAGCGCGCTGTGGATGGTGAAGCCGGCGGGGTTGGAGAAATAGGGGCTCTCCTGCACGACCTGCCCGTCGGTATCGACCTTGAGGAGCGCGCTCGCCGTCATCTCCTCGAACATGAGGCCATAAGGGTTCAGGAGAAAGCGCGCCTTGCCGCCCTCGTCGGGGCAGCGCGCGGAAATGTGCGTGAAGATCATGTCGTCCCAGCCATGGAGCGCGACGAGGCGGTAAGTCGCCGCGAGCTCGCATCTGAGGCGCCATTCCTCGGCCGAGACCTTGCCCCTGAGCGAAGGGAGAGTCTTCGGATCGGGAAGCTCGAAGCCGGGTTCGGCGTCGAACGACTTCATGGCGTTCTGGGCGGTCTGCATGGGGGCGCCTCGTACTGCTGGTCGCCGTCCCGAATAGCATTGAAGGCGCGGCGGCGCATCCGCGGCCCGCAGGCGAATTGCCGAGGGCGGCGACGAGAGGCATGATCCCGCCATGACCGCCCGCCGCACGCTCTCCTTCCATGCCTCGGAACGGCCGAAGGCGCAGGAAGCTCTCGCCGACTTCAGGAGCCGGTATGGCCATGTTCCGGACGCCGAGGCCGACGTCATCGTCGCCATCGGCGGCGACGGCTTCATGCTGGAGACGCTGCGGACGGCCATGTCCACGGCCAAACCGGTCTATGGGGTCAATTGCGGCACCGTCGGTTTCCTTATGAACGACTTCGCGCTCGAGGGCCTCGACCGCCGCATCGCCGAAGCCGAGCCCGCGACCATTCACCCGCTGGTGATGACGGCTACGACAGTGTCTGGGGAAAAGTCTGAGGCGCTGGCCATCAACGAGGTCTCGCTCTTTCGCCAGACGCGGCAGAGCGCGCGCATCCGCATCGGGGTGAACGGCAAGACGCGCATGGAGTCGTTGACCTGCGACGGCGTGCTCCTGTCAACGCCCGCCGGCTCGACCGCCTACAACCTGTCGGCGCACGGGCCCATCCTTCCGATCGACGCGCAGCTCCTCGCCCTGACGCCGATCAGCGCCTTCCGCCCGCGGCGCTGGCGCGGCGCGCTGCTTTCGCGCCACGCCGAGGTGCGCTTCGAGGCGCTCGAGCCCGACCAGCGCCCGGTCTCGGCCGTCGCCGACAACATCGAGGTGCGCGATGCGGTCATGGTCGATGTCCGCGAGGACCGATCCCACGCCATGACGCTGCTCTTCGACAGGGGGCAGTCGCTCGAGGAGCGGGTGCTGCGCGAGCAGTTCGACTACTAAAAATTAGGTTCCGTCCGCCGCCGCGCGCGTTTACCTCGCCCCCGGAATCGCCTCATGGTGGGGCGAAGCAGGTTTTGTTTCCGTTCAGCAAGATTTAACCCGGCGTGCAGAAAGTGTCGGCGGGCCTGCTATCGGGCGCCCCACGATCGATCGTTGGCGCGGCGAGAATTGCGAAAGGACTTCTGATGGGCGCGCAAGCGGTCCGGTTGTCGAATGTCGATATCGACAACGCCCTGAAAAACAAGGACTTCGAGGTCCTCTTCCAGCCGATCTTCGACCTCGGAAACGGCGCCCTTGCGCGCATGGAGACCTTCGTGCGCTGGCGCCATGCCTCGCTCGGCCTGCTGCCGCCCGGCGCCTTCATCTCGTTCTTCGAATCGCAGGGACGGATGAGCGAGCTGACTCGCTATGTTCTGACCGCCGCCCTGCAGGAATACCGCGACTGGCGGGGCCCGAGCGCGCCCGGCTTTTCCATCAACCTTGCGCTCTCCGACCTCTCGGATGAGGGCTTTGTCGCGCATTTCGAAGTGATGCTGCGAGACTGCGGCTTTCCGCCCGAACTCATCACGCTCGAATGTCCGATGCCTCCGGTCGACCAGCCCCTCGACGCCTCGATCGCGCTCTTCGACCGCATCGCCGATACCGGCGCGCGCCTCGCCATCGAGGTGCGGGGCCGGGCCAATGACTTTCTGCGCAACGCGGATCCCTTCCCGTTCGACGAGATCAAGACCGGCGGCGCGGCGATCCTGCGCTTTGCGCGCACGGTCAGGGGGCCGGGCCTCAGCGCCATTTCCGAACTGCTCGACATCGCGCAGAAGACCAACGCCGCCATCACCGCGGTCGGCGTCGAGGATCAGGCGTCGCTGGCGGCGCTGCGGGGCATGGGCTTCGCTGCCGCGCAGGGCAATCACCTCGGCAAGGTCGGCGACCTGAAGTCCTTCACGCCGGGGCGCGTCAACGAGGTGCGCGCGCTGCTGGGGCTCGATCCGCTGGCCGCCGCCGATCTTCAGGCGCTGTTCCGCACCAACGCGCCGGCGCTGCAAAAGACGACCGAGGTCCAGCCGGCCGAGAAGCCGCCGCTGAAAGCTGAAGGCAAAGACGATCTCGTTGAACGACTCGCCGCCCGCATCGCCCAGCAGGACGAGACGGACAGATCGGAGCCCGCCGAGGCCGCCGCGCGCGGCGCGCCGGTCGGGGCGCCGCCCTCGGGCCTCGACCCGGCCCGGGCCGCCGCCCGCGCCGCCAAGGCCGCAGCCATCGCCCGCGCCAAGAAGCGGGCCAGGGAGGCCGTGGCCGGGGAAGCGGCCGAGCCCGCAGCCCGCCAGCTGCAGGAACGCCTCACCCGGGCCTTTGGCCCGTCCGACGCCGTCCGCGACGAATTTGACATCGGCGATCTGGCGTCCGACTCCGTATCCTCGACGAGCTCGGAGCAGGCGACCGGCATGGCGGAGAAGGGTCCCGATGAAATCGATCTGCCGGCGGCGGAGCCCTTGAGGGCGGCCGGCGACGGCGCTCCGCTCGTTTCCGCCTCGCTCGCGGTCGGCGCGACGCGCGCTTATTTCCGTCCGGGCATGCGCATCGGCGTGATTGGGCCGTCCCAGCCTCCGCCGCGCCTTCGCGAGGGACCGCGGCCGCAGTCTGCGCCTCCCGCGCCGCCGGCATCCGAGCCGGCGCCTCCATCAGACGCCGAAGACGCGGCCAGCCGCCCCTCGGTTTCGGCCGAGAAGGGGCAGGCCCGCGCCGCCGCCCTCGCCGAGCCGCAAATCCCGTTCGTCGGGCCTGCCGCCCTGTCCGGCGAACCAGCGCCGGAGGCCCTGGCGCCCGCTCCGGTTGCGGAGGACGCGGCGCCGGCGAGCCCCGAGCAGGCCGTAAGGCGGGAGCTGCGCGCCGGACGCCGGGCGAAAGGATTTCTCGAGCGCACGGTCATTCCGTATCCGACCCATTTCTGGCCGGCAAGCTGGCGGCGCGCCTGGCGCCGTCGCCGCGCGGCCATCGCCGCCCGCGATGCCGACGCCGCAGAATAGCCTGCGGCCCTCCTGCTGACGTCTCGCCCTCGGCTCGCCACGGCGCGCAGCGCCGGTTATGAGATCGGCGCCGCGGAGGGATGTCTCATGTCGCCGAAGCTTGCGCCGATCGTGCTTCTCATTCTGTCTAACGTCTTCATGACTTTCGCCTGGTACGGGCACCTCAAATACAAGTCGGCGCCGCTCGTTCTCGCCATTGTGGCCAGCTGGGGGATCGCCTTCATCGAGTACTGTCTCGCCGTGCCTGCGAACCGCATCGGCCACGCCGCCTATTCGGCGGCGGAGCTGAAAACGATGCAGGAAGTGATCACCCTCGTCGTCTTCGCCGCCTTCTCCTACCTCTATCTGAAGGAGCCTCTGGGCTGGAATCACGCCGCGGGCTTTGCGCTGATCGCGCTCGGCGCCTTTTTCGTCTTTCACAAATGGTGAGCGACGATCCCGCCTATATCCCGCAGCTCTACGGGCGGCGGCAATCGAAACCCCTGAAGAAGCGGCAGGAAGCGCTGATGACGAGCCTCCTGCCGCGCCTCGCGGTTCCTGACCCGTCGAAAGCTCCGGTCGATCTCCGGGCGCTTTTTCCTGACAAGAATGAATTCGAACTTGAGATCGGCTTCGGCGGCGGCGCGCATCTCGCCGCGATGGCGGCGGCGCGGCCCAAGGCCGGCTTCATCGGGGCCGAGTCCTTCGTCAACGGCGTCGGCAAGCTGCTCGTCCATATCGATGACGCGAAGCTCGACAACGTCCGCATCCATTTCGGCGATGCGCGGCCGCTGATGGAAGCGCTCCCGGACGGGGCGCTGTCGGCCCTCTATGTGCTCTTTCCCGATCCGTGGCCGAAGAAGCGCCACTTCAAGCGCCGCATCGTCTCGCCTTGGTTCTTCGCCGAGGCGGCGCGGCTCATGAAGTCCGGCGGGCGTCTGCGCGTCGCCTCCGACATCGAGGACTATGTCCGCTGGACGCTTCAGCATGCGCAGGACGCGCCCGCCTTCGAATGGACGGCCGAACGCGCGTCGGACTGGAAGGAGCGCCCCGCCGACTGGCCGGCGACGCGCTACGAGAAGAAGGCGCTGGCGGCGGGGCGCGCGCCCGCCTATCTCGAGTTCCGCAGACTGTGAACGCTGGCGGCGCGCAGACCGCTTGATCGCCGGCATGGGCGCCATATCCTCGTGCAAAACGCTGCAGGGGATATGCCCGTCCGGTTCATCGCCGCGCTTCTCGCCGCGGCCTCGCTTTCCGCGTGCACGCAACTGACCCTCTCCTGGGCCGATCTTGAACCCGACGGCGCCGACGCCGTCCCCGCGGCCCTCGGCGCCTTCGAGGATCAGGGCGAAGTCGCGACCCCTTCGGACTGGGCGGCGCGCACGCCGCTCCTGCGCGCCGCCCTCGAGTCGGAAGTCTATGGCGTCATGCCCGAAGCGAGTTCGACGCGGATCGTCTCGAAGCGGATGGTCAACGACAACGCCTTCGGCGGCCGCGCCGTCGTCGAGGAATATGTGGTCGCCGCGTCCGCGACTTTCGGCGGCGTCGCCGTCGCCGCGACAAGCGCGCAGGCGCCCGAAGGCTTCCTCATGAATGTCGCAACGCCGAGGGATGCGACGGGGCCCGTCCCGGTCATCCTCATGGAGACGTTCTGTCCGCGCTGGTCGACCATTCCCGATCCCGGCGTCACGCGCCCCGAGAGCGCGCGCGAGCGCGAGGGCTTCGCCCTCTCGGTCGAAACCTACGTGTTCGGACGATATATCTGCACGCCGCCGCTCGAGGAGATCCTGAAGCGCGGCTACGCCGTCGCGACCATCCATCCCGGCGAATTCGCGCCCGACCGGCGGGCCGAGGGCGTCGCCGAACTCCGGCGCCTTTCAGCCGGCCACGCGGGCGAAGAGACGCGCTGGGGCGCGATCGCCGCCTGGGCCTGGGCCTATTCCCGGATGATCGATGCGCTGGAGACAGACCCCCGCTATGGCGCCGTCATCGCCTGGGGCCATTCGCGCTACGCCAAATCGGCCCTCCTCGCCGCCGCCTTCGACGAGCGCATTGACGGCGTCGTCGCGCACCAGTCGGGGACGGGCGGCGCCTCGCTCAATCGCGACAAGGCGGGCGAGTCGGTCGCGTCGATCACCGAAACCTTCCCGCACTGGTTCTCGCGCCGCTACGCCGCCTGGGCGGGCCGCGAGCGCGACATGCCGGTCGATCAGCATCTCCTGCTGGCGCTGATCGCGCCGCGCCCGGTCCTGCTCGGTAATGCGCGCCGCGACGTGTGGTCCGATCCCAACGGCGCCTTCCGCGCGGCGATGGGCGCCGATCCGGTCTATGAGCTTCTGGGCGCCAAAGGCCTCACCGTCACAAGACTCGACCGCTTCGATCCCGAGGCCGAACTCGCCTTCTGGATCCGCCCCGGGACCCATGGCGTCACCAGGGAGGACTGGCCGGCCTTCCTTCGGTTTCTCGACGCGCATTTCAGATAGCGAGGGCCTGTTGCGCGATCCCGCGCGCGCCTACAAGACCCCATGCCCGACGGCGCCGACATCCCCGATCTGTCCCGGCTCTATGCCGGCGCGCCGGAGTCCCTCTCGTTCCGCAAACTCCGCAAACGGATCTTGCGCAACGCGCAGGAGGCGATCGCCCGCTACGGCATGGTCGGCGCGCCCGGCGAGCGCTGGCTCGTCTGCCTTTCCGGCGGCAAGGACAGCTACGCCCTGCTCGCGGCGCTGCTCGACCTCAAATGGCAGGGCGCGCTCGATGTCGATCTCCTCGCCTGCAATCTCGACCAGGGCCAGCCGGGCTTTCCGAAGCACGTCCTGCCGGAGTTTCTGACGCGTCTCGGCGTCCCCTTCCGCATCGAGACGCGCGATACCTATTCGGTGGTCAAGCAGAAGATTCCGGAGGGGAAGACCTATTGCTCGCTCTGCTCGCGCCTGCGCCGCGGCAATCTCTACCGCATCGCGCGCGAGGAAGGCTGCTCGTCGATCGCGCTCGGCCATCACCGCGACGATGCGCTCGAAACCTTCCTCCTCAATCTTTTCCATGGGGGCCGCCTCGCCGCCATGGCGCCGAAGCTGCGTAACGAGGAGGACGACCTTTTCGTGCTGCGTCCTCTCATTCTGTGTGCGGAGGAAGACCTCGCGGCCTTCTCGGCCGCCATGAAATTCCCGATCATCCCGTGCGATCTCTGCGGGTCGCAGGACGGGCTGCAGCGCGAGGCGATGAAGCGCCTGCTCGACTCCTGGGAGGCGGCGCATCCGGGCCGCCGCGACGTCATGTTCCGCGCCCTCCAGAATGTCGAGCCCGAGCACCTGCTGGGACAGAAGCCGGACCGGAGCGCTGTCCGATGATGCGCAAGGCCCCGCCGCCCGCCTCGCCCGAGGCCTATGTGACGGCGCTGCGCGGCTGGCGGCGCGACCTCGTGGACAAATTGCGCGCGGCGGTCCTTGGCGCCGCGCCCTTCGAGGAAAGGATCAAATGGGGCCATCTCGTCTATTTCTCGAACGGCCCCGCCATCCTCATCCGCGCCGAAGACGCCCGCGTCCTTTACGGCTTCTGGCGCGGCAGGCGCCTGCTCGCAATCGAGCCGCGCCTCAAGGGCGGCGGCAAATACGAACTGCGCACGCTCGAACTGAAGAAGGGCGACGACATCGCGCCCGCCCATGCAAGACGCCTCGCAAAGGAGGCAGCCGCGCTCAACAGGAAGCTCGGCGACCCGACAAAGGCCGGGAAAGTCTGAACCTCTATCTCCGCCGCTCGATCCTGAAGTCCGCGGCGGGCGGCATGCTTGCGATCTCCTCGGGCGGCGCCGGCTCGCGCCAGGCGAACTGGCGCACGCGGATATGGGAAGGCTCGATGTCGAGCATGGTGAAGCCGTTCTTTTCGTCCGGCGCCGCCGCCTCGCCAAGATCAATCCCTGACGGCGCCCCCGGCGCGACGCCGCGCGCGGCCGAAGGAAAGCCGGGCCCCGCCGTGGAGACCGGGCCCGAAAGGATCGTGCGGACCGGATTGGCGCCAAGATCGAGATCGCCGGCGCGCCTGATTTCCGCATGGCCGATGGCGTGGAGGTCGCCGGAGATGGCGACGGCGGGCCGCCGCTGCGCCGAGAGCGCGGCGACGAGGCGCTGATGCTGCGCGAACCAGCCCGGGTTCCATCTGAGTTTCGGTTCGGACACGGATAATCGCCCGCGCGCCCCGGTCGCCAGCGTGGCGATGCGCCCGCCCGCATCGCTGACCGCAATGTCGGGATACCACTCCCGCCACTTGCCGGCGGACCAGCCCATGGGATGGGAGGGCATCTGCATGAGATGGCCGATCGCCTCGTCCTGCGTCCGCCCCAAGAGCCAGCGCTCAACGTCCGCGGGAACGAGGCCCTCCCCGTCCTTCAGCGACAGGAAGCGCCCGCAGTCGAAGAGCTGCGCCTCGAACAGCCGCCCGAAGCGCAGCGTGCCGAAGGCGCTGGAGAGATCACTCTCCTCGCCGTCTCCCGGGAGCCCCGCCGGGCGCGTCTCGTGGGGCAGGAAACCCGGATAAAAGAGGCGCGCCGTCGCGCGCTGGGCGGCGATGAGGAAGGGCTTCGGCGGGAATGTGACGAGCTTTTCCGTCGCCTCGTCATTCTCGAAATAGTCGTGGTCGTCGCAAAGAAAGTAGGACGGCGTCGAGCGCAGCCGCACGCCATAGAGATCGGCGATCTGCGGCGCGGCGAGGCGGACGATGAGGTCCTCATTCGCCGTGCCCTCGAAGCCGAACGTCTCGTCGAAATAGCCGAAGCGGTCGAAGAGGGCGCGCGCTCCCTCCCGCAGGGCCGGAACCGGACTCTCCAGCCAGGCGCGCTGGTCCCAGTAGATGTGATCGCCATTGGCGACGAGCGCGTCCGGCTCAAAGGAGAGCGCGCGGTCGATGAGGCGTTGGCGCAGCGCCAGCGGCCGGTAGACCTCGCCGCCGCCGGGGGCGCGAATGGATTCAAGGCCGCCCGCGCAGGTGAAGACGACGATGCGGCAATGCTCCATGCGCGCATTCAGGTCGGGAAGCGTGCGCAGCGGCCAGGGCGCGCAGAGGCTTTGTCCGCCCTCGAACAATTGCAGCTCGTAGCGGGCGCGGGGCTTGAGGCCGCCGGCGTCGAAGGTCCAGTAGCGCCCGGCGCGGTCGCCGCGCCGGCCCGAGACGCGCTTCCCGTCGACGGCGAGGCCCGCCTCTGCGACCGGCCTTGCGAATGAGGCGCGCAGGACGAGGCGCGAGGACGAGACCGCCGGAATGAGGTGGCGGACCTCGCCGGCGTCCCAGGCGTCGGCCGCGTCGCGCCTGAAAACCGCGCAGCCCGAAAGGCCGGCGGCCGCCCCGGACACGATCGCGCTTCGTCGGCTGAGGCTCATTTGCGTTCTCCCGGCGCTGCTCATCAATGCCCGTTTCCCCTCGGCTGCGAAAGCGTCGGCGGGGTCGACGGCATTGACGCCGCTGTCGGGTGGCTGTCACATCGCCCCCGGGGATATCTCCGGAGCAGGCATGCGCATCGGCCGGCGTTCAGTTGTGGCGGCGATTCTTGCAGCGGGCCTTCTGTCGGCGCCGGGGAGCGGCTTCGCCGCCAGGGTCCAGCCGCTCGCCGAGGCTGCGGCGACGCTGACCTTCGAGGAAACGCTCGATGCCGCCTTCGCGACGGGCGATTTCGTCGGGCTCTCGGTCGCCGTGGTCCGGAACGGCGAGACGACCTTCGTCAAGTCCTATGGCGTGCGCGAGATCGGCGGCGAACCGGTGACGCCGGAGACGGTCTTTCGCATCGCCTCGCTCTCGAAGGGCTTCGCCGCCAGCCTGGCGAGCCTGGCGGTCGGCGAGGGACTGCTGACGCTGGAGGAAAAGGCCGCCGACTTCGCGCCCGAACTCGCCTTTCCGGCAGGCGCCCACAGGAAGCTCACCCTCGCCCACGTCCTCAGCCACCGCACGGGGCTCCCGCCCAACGCCTATGACAACCTTCTGGAGGAAGGCGAGGCCCCCGAAACCATCCTCTCGAAATACCGCGATGTCGCGCTCGTCTGCCCGGTCGGGCAATGCTACGCCTATCAGAACATCGCCTTCGACATCATCGGCCGGGCGCTTTCCTCCGTCTACGGAAAGTCCTATGGCGAGCTCCTGAGCGAACGCCTGTTCAAGCCCCTTGGCATGGCGACGGCCTCGGTCGGCGAGGAGGGCCTGCGCGCGAGCGGGAATGTCGCCTGGCCGCACCGGCGCGACCGCATCAAGGGCTCCTCGCCGGCGCGCTACGGCCCCTGGCGGACGGTGGCGGTCAAAACCCCCTATTACAGGATTCCCGCCGCCGGGGGGGTGAACGCCTCGATCCTCGACATGGCCGAATGGCTGAAGGCGCAGATGGGCGAGAGCCCCGAAATCCTCTCGCCCCGCGCGCTCGCGCTTATCCACACGCCGCAGATCGCGACGCCGCCCGAGACCGCGCGCATCAAATCGGTCTCGACGCGCTACTCCCAGACGCAATACGGGCTCGGCTGGCGCATCTACGCCTATGACGGGCGCCCCGTGATCACCCATTCCGGCTCGGTCGACGGCTACGCCGCGCAGATCGCCTTCCTGCCCGGCCGAGACGTCGGGATCGTGCTGCTCGCCAACGCCCAGTCGCGCCGTTTCTGGCGGCTCCTGCCGCATTTCCTCGACATCGAGTTCGAGCTCGACCGCATGGACTGGCTCGCCCTGAACGAGAATGAGGCGACGAAAGCCGGCTCGCCCTGAGGCGACGGGCTCAATCGTCCGATATGCCTTTGACGCCGAGGATTTCGACCTTGATCAGGAAGGCGGCGAGATCGGTCGTCGGCGGCGTGCCGGCGTAGCGTCCCGCCTGGATGTCCTTACCGACGACGATGACGCATTGCTGCGCCCGCGGCCGCACCTCGACGCCGTCAACGACGATCTTCACGAGATAGGAATTGCCGTTGCAGATCTTGAGCGCGGCGGGCTCGGAGCCGAATGCGATCGGCATATTGCCGCCGGCGGCGACAAAGAGATCATAGGGCGCGGCGGCGAAGGCCGGCGTCGCCGCCAGTCCTCCCGCAACGCAAAAAGCGACAAGCCTCCTCATGGCGGGCTCCCCTGTCTGACCTCGCCACTTTGACGCCGACGCCGCGCCGGTCAAGGCGATCGCCGGCGATGCCGGCATTGCGACGCTGGCCGGCCCTCTTTAAGCCTCGCTCCCAGCACCAAGAGGCTCTCATGGACGACACCTCAACCAAAGTCTCGGACGCCGAGGCGCTCGAATTTCATGTCCGCGGCAAGCCGGGCAAGCTCGAGGTGACGCCGACCAAGCCCATGGCGACGCAGCGCGATTTGTCGCTTGCCTACAGCCCGGGCGTCGCCGCGCCGGTCAAGGCGATCGCCGCCGATCCGGACCTCGCCTATGACTACACGTCCAAGGGCAACATGGTCGCCGTCATCTCCAACGGCACGGCGATCCTCGGACTCGGCGATCTTGGACCCCTTGCCTCCAAGCCGGTGATGGAAGGCAAGTCCGTCCTCTTCAAGCGCTTCGCCGACATCGATTCGATCGACCTCGAAGTCGACACCAGGGACCCCGAGGCCTTCATAAACTGCGTGCGCTATCTCGGCCCCGCCTTCGGCGGCATCAATCTCGAGGACATCGCGGCGCCCGAAAGCTTCTATATCGAGCAGCGCCTTAAAGAGCTGATGGACATCCCCGTCTTCCATGACGACCAGCACGGGACGGCGATCATCGCGGCGGCGGGGCTCCTCAACGCCCTCGACATCACGGGAAAGTCCATCCGCGAGGTGAAGGTCGCGGTCTCGGGCGCCGGCTCATCGGCTTTGTCCGTCATCGGATTGATCAAGGCCATGGGCCTGCCTCATGACAATGCGCTGGTCTGCGATTCAAAAGGGGTCCTCGCCAAGGGCCGCCAGCTCGACCAGTGGCGCTCGGCCCACGCCGTCGTCACTGACAAAAAGTCCCTCGCCGACGCCATGGACGGCGCCGACGTGTTCATCGGCCTTTCCGTCGCTGGCGTCGTCACCAGGGACATGATCAAGTCGATGGCGAAGAATCCGATCGTCTTCGCCATGGCCAATCCGACGCCCGAGATCATGCCGGAGGAAATCCTCTCGGTACGGAGCGACGCCATCATCGCGACGGGCCGTTCGGATTACCCCAATCAGGTCAACAACGTCCTCGGCTTCCCCTACATTTTCCGCGGCGCGCTCGACGCCCGCGCGCGCACCATCAATGAGGAGATGAAGATCGCCTGCGCGCGCGCTCTCGCCGCCCTCGCCCGCGAGGACGTGCCGGACGAGGTCGCCGCCGCCTATGGGCGACGCCTCATATATGGACC
>CAYTVQ010000052.1:0-12784 GCA_964441615.1 uncultured Caulobacterales bacterium
ATCAAGCAGGCGGCGCTCGAGGAAGTAATCGCGCGCTGGGCCGGAAACCAGCGCCGCGCCGCTTCCTGAAATCCCCGCCGCAGCGCAGCGGCGGCGGAAAGTCGCCGCAGGCCCCGAACGGCTCGTCGCGGCGCGCTTGCTCCCGCCGGCGGGCCGACGCATGCTGACCGTCAAATTCTCGAAAGGGCGCGTCATGAGACAGTTGTTCACTGCGACCGCGGTCGCCGCCGTAATGCTCAGCTCGGCGATGGCGGACGAAAAGAGCTTTGACTTCGCCGGTTTCAAGGGGGTCAGCGCCTCCGCCGGAACAAAGGTCGAGATCAAGACCCATCCGGAATTCACAGTACGCGCCGTCGGCGACGCAGAAGCGATCGAACGCCTTAAGGTCGAACTTGATGGCGAGACGCTCGAGATCGGACGCAAGCCGGGCGTGAGCTGGGGTCGCGGCGCAAAGGTGACGGTCTATGTCACTCTGCCGGATCTGAAGGCGCTGTCGGTTTCATCCGGCGCGTCAGCGAACGCCGCGGGCGTTGCGGGCGGACCGTTCGCGCTTGACGGCTCGAGCGGGGGTCACGCCAGGGTGAGCGGGAGCTGCGATGCCCTGGCCGCCAATGTGTCGAGCGGCGGCCACCTCGACGCCGCGGCGCTGCACTGCCGCACCGCCGCGGCGGATGCCTCTTCCGGCGGCCACATGAAGATCCATGTGACGGAAACCTTGAGCGCCGAAGCGTCGAGCGGCGGCCATATCGAGGCGACCGGCGGCCCGAAAAATGTCGAGATCGACAAATCGAGCGGCGGGCAGGTCTCGGTCGAGTAACTCGCCTACGCTCTTATCTCATCGCCCGGCGCCCAGCAGCCGTGGAAGCCCGCGGGCACGCGCTTCGGCAGCAGCACGCGCGCCAGCGGCGGACCTGAGAAATTGCGCGCATCGATCACCAGCGCCTCCGACTGACCGCTTGCCGAGTCGGTGACGAAGGTGACGACATAGCCGTCATCTTCCGCGCTTGAGCCTTCGCGCGGGGCGAATGCCGGCTCCGAGCCATAGACGCCTTTCGGGAATTCATGCGCGATGGCGTCGCCGGTCGAGAGCACGTATTTCAGCAGGCCAGAATAGCGCTGCTCCACATGGTCATCCATGACGACATGATACGAGAAGAGCGACTTGCGGCCCTGCCTGCGATAATCGACCACAGGGAACTCCGACAAACGGTCGTCGAGCTGGACCTCTCGCCCCTCGCCGGTCCGCATGTTCATGCGCCATATGAAAGGCTTGGCGCGGAGCGCCAGCACGGCGGTCATGGCGGCGTAAGGCCCGTAGGCGGCGCTGTCCGGCGAGAAGCCGTTCGGGACCATCTTGCAGGCGGCCATCACGACTTCGTCGCCCTCCTCCCAGGCGTTGATGACGTGATAGATGTAGCAGCTCGGAAATTCGAACCACTTCGGTTCGCCGGCGCCCTTGCCGTTCTGCGGCCGCGGGACGACGCCAAAGCGCGTCGGCTGATCCGCGACATGGATATGCCAGAGGCGCTGACGGATCGCGTTCTCCGTGAAGACGACCGGCAGGTCGTGCAGGATGACATAGTTCTCCGTCATTCCCATGTCGTGGGGCAGGCGCGGACCGGGGAGCGCGATTTCCTGATAGTGTGTGAGGCGGCGGTCTCTTGACGCCAGTCCGAACGCCATTTTCGGTTCGTACAGGGAATAATCGAAAAAGACGAATTCGCCGGTGACGGGATCGACCTTGGAATGGGCGGAGACGTTGCCGGGAAGCCTGTCGCCGAAGGTCTCGAAGCCAGTTGTCTCCAGGGTCGCCGCATCGACCGAAACCGGCTGGCCGGAAATGTACCAGAGCGCCAGTAGCCGGCCGTCATGGAAGACGATATCGGTGTTCGCCGTGTCCTTGTAGACCGTGCGGCGGCCTTCAAGCGGCGCCGCCAGTTCGAAGATGCCGGGCCTTGGCGCCGCGCCAGCGCGCTCCTCGACGAAATCGAGCGTGCGCACATAGCGGTTGGCGTAGCGCGCCTTGCCGTTCTCGAACCACACGCCGTGGATCATGCCGTCGCCGTCAAACCAGTGATGCATGCCCTTGGGCGGCGCGGCTGGATTGGGCCCGTTGCGGAAATAGGCGCCCCAGAGATCCTTCGGAATCTCGCCGATGACGGGCAGGTCGCGTGCGGCCGTCTCGTCGGGCGCCGGGGCGTAGATCCCATGCAGATACGGGTTCAGGTGATTGGGGGCTCGATCCATGGCGCGCTCCGTCAGTCGTCGCTGGTCGCATACGCCTCACGGAGCGCGGCGTCGAGTTCGGCGCGCAGGAATTCCTCCCTCGACATGCCGTTCGGAAAGAAGGCGCGCGCATTGGCGTCGCGGATGATCGCCTGCTCCCGCGCCTTCAGGCGCCGATAGCGTGCGTCGAGATGCGCGGCGGACGGGGCCGCGCCGGCATAACGCTGCTGCAACGCGGCGACGGCCGCGTCCCTTGCGGCCGCGTCGCCCGGAAACTGCGCAGCCGCGACCGCGGCGCGCAGATATATGCCTTGCGCGCCGACCGCCATGCGCCTTTCTTCGAGATCGTCGATCAGCGCATCGAGTTCGGCGGCGCGACGGTCGCGATCCGCCGCGACCATTCGATCAGCATTCTGAACGAAATCGGATATCCTCGACTGGACTGCGAGCAGGTCTTCGTAGGCTGCGAGCGGATCGGCAAGCGCCTGTTCCGGCGACGGTTGAGGCGCTGTCGTGACCGACAATGGCTCAGTTGCAGCGCCCGCCGCAGCCGTCGGAACAAGCATCGGCGAAGCGGCCTCGGGCGCCGTCGGCCGGTCGCGGCCGAGCAGCCAACCGCCAAGGATGGCCGCGGCGGCCGCACCGATCCCCCAGGGAATGACCCGTTGCATTTTCCGTCCCCGCCCTTTCCGGCCGAGCACGTCTTCCGCGCGTCATGCGCTGGACCCGTGACAGGAGCGAGGGAGCAGCCTAGTCTCCAGCCATTCCGGCTGCAATCTTGCGCCGGCGCCGGGGAGCCATAGATGAAAAGCGCGATCGCCGCGGTTGCTGCGGCTGTTCTGTCGGCCGCTCTTGCGCCAGCGTTCGCGGAGATCGGCGACTACCCGCCGGCGCAGACCCGCGAGAACCTCAGGAATCCGCTGCCTGCGGATCGTCCGGTCACGGCGCAGGAGCGCTCGGCGCCGCGCTATCCTCTGCTCGCCAATCCGGAGAACTTCGCCGACGGCTTCGTTCCGGCGAATTATCTCGAATGGCAGACGATCCAGCTTCACCCCGATACCGGCGCGATCTGCGGCAACGGCTCGCCCTACAAGTTCTTTCTGAACCGCTCGGCGAGCACCTCGAACACCGTCATCTATTTCGAGGGCGGCGGCGCCTGCTGGGATTATCCGAGCTGCACAGGCGCTGAAGGCGTGCGCGGAGCGCGCAATCCGGACGGCATCCCCGACAACTATCTCGATACGTCGAATCCGGCGGCGAGCCTCGTTTCGCCCTTCGTGTTCCGCCAGCATCCCTATTCGCGGGTGAAGACGCAGCGTTGGAATATCGTCTACGTCCCCTACTGCACGGGCGACGTCTATAGCGGCGACAGGACCGCCGTTTACGCCGATCCCGCAGGCGTCAAGGACCCTCTGGTCTGGCGCCATAACGGCGTGAAGAATGTGCGCGCCATTCTCTCATGGCTTCGTGACAATATCCAGCAGCCGGGCCAGCTGCTGGTGACCGGGTGCAGCGCCGGCGGCGCCGGCTCCATCAACAATTATCACTCTCTGCGGCGCGATCTCGCTGCGCAGAAGAACTTCCTGATCAATGATTCAGGCCCGATCTTCGAGGCGCCTGTCGGCGCCTCCGTGACGAACTATCCGAGCCTTCGCCTCCACGAAAAGATCAAGGAGGCCTGGGGCCTCGCCGCCGTGATCGACTATGCGAGCGGCGATCTTCCCGGACTCGTCCTCAGCAATCTCGGCAGCCTCAATCGCGCGTTATCGGAAAAATATCCGCAAGACCGGCTGGGAGTCACTTTCTTCCAGCAGGACCTCAATTATTCGGCCTATTCCTACGAGCGCTTTTACGACGACATCGTGAACGCGCGGAACGACAAGATCGCAGCCAAGCGCATTCTCGCGCGCTGGGCGAAAGACAATGCCCGCCTCAAGGCGACGCTCGACCAGCTCCCGAATTACGGCGGATACTTCCCGTTCTTCCGCGACTTCAACGACAGCCATTGCGCGACCATCGTCGATTTCCGGCACGCCGACGTGCAGGAGCTCAGCCTTGAACTTTCCGACTTCATCTCCAGCGTGCTCGACGGCGGCGGGCCTGTCCTCGACGCCTTCGAGGAAGACCAGGAGGCGGACAAGGCCAAGCCCTTCGACTGGTTCTATTTCCTGATCGGCCTGCTGCTTTAGTCCAGGGCCGGCTTGCCTCGGGCGGCGACGCCGCCTAGAACATTCCAAGAACAACTGGAATGCGATGGCCCGGACATCCGACAGCTATGTCTGCCAGTCCTGCGGCGCCGCCTATGGCAAATGGGCGGGCCGCTGCGAGGCGTGCGGCGCATGGAATTCGATCGCGCTTGAAACCGCCGAAAGCGCCCCGCCTGGGGGTCTCGGCTCCGGTCAGGGCAAGGGAAAAGGAAAGGCGATCGAGCTCGCCTCGCTGAAGGGCGGCGGCGAGATCGAACCGAGGCTCCTTACAGGCAATCTCGAATTCGACCGGGCCTGCGGCGGCGGTCTTGTTCCCGGTTCTGCGCTGCTGATTGGCGGCGATCCGGGCGTCGGCAAGTCTACGCTGCTTCTCCAGATCGCCGCCGGCCTCGCCGCATCGGGACAGAAGGTCGCCTACATTTCCGGCGAAGAAGCGCCAGAGCAGATCCGGCTGCGCGCTCGGCGCCTCGCGCTCGCCGACGCGCCGGTCGCGCTCGCCGCGGCGACGGCCCTCCGGGACATTCTTGCAACCCTGAAGGCTGAGCGGCCCGACGCCGTGGTCATCGATTCCATCCAGACGCTGTGGTCCGATACGCTCCCTGCCGCCCCCGGCACGGTGACCCAGGTGCGCGCCTGCGCGCAGGAGCTGATCCGCTTCGCCAAATCGTCCGGCTGCGTCCTCATTCTTGTCGGCCATGTGACCAAGGACGGGCAGATCGCGGGCCCGCGCGTCGTCGAACACATGGTCGATGCGGTTCTCTATTTCGAAAGCGAGCAGGGACGCTCGTTCCGTCTGCTGCGCGCCGTCAAGAACCGCTTCGGCGCCGCCCACGAAATCGGCGTTTTCGAGATGACGGGCGCGGGCCTTCGCGAAGTGGCCAATCCGTCCGAGCTGTTTCTCTCCGAAGGCGGCGAGCCGGTGTCCGGCGCGGCGGTGTTTGCGGGCGTCGAAGGCACGCGCCCGGTCCTCGTCGAAATTCAGGCGCTTGTCTCGCCCTCCTCGCTCGCTGCGCCAAGGCGGGCGGTGGTCGGATGGGACAGCGCACGCCTCTCGATGCTGCTTGCGGTGCTCGACGCGCGCTGCGGCCTCGATTTCGGACGCCACGACGTCTTCCTGAACGTCGCCGGCGGCATGCGCATCGCCGACCCTGCCGCCGATCTCGCCGCCGCTGCGGCGCTCTGTTCTTCTCTCTTTGATACGCCGCTGCCGAGGGATGTCGTGGTCTTCGGCGAGGTTGCGCTCTCGGGCGCCGTCCGTCCCGTTGCGCAAGGAGACGCGCGGCTCAAGGAAGCGGCCAAGCTCGGCTTTGCCGGGGCGCTCGTCCCGCCAGGCTCCGCGGAGGCCGATCTCAGGCTCGACCGCGCCGAAACGCTGCTCGATCTCGTCGCCTGGACGCGGGGCCGGCCGCCAGCCAAAGTCCATCGAATCGGTTGAGCCAGAGCCGGATCAGGTCTAGGAGTCGCTGCCGGGGAGAAGGCGATCTTGGCGCGGCCTGCCGGCGCCGCAAGTTTAGGGCGTTCATCGGCCATGACCTGGTTCGACCTGCTAATCCTCGCCGTCCTCGCTGCATCCACCGCCTTCGCCGTCATCCGGGGCGCTCTCAAGGAAATTGGAACCCTGCTTGTCCTCGGGGGGGCCGCCGCCGCCGGCTGGTTCCTCGCCAAGCCCCTGGCCGCCGGATTCGGCGCCGCTTCCTCCTTCCTGACGCTCGCAGCGATCGGCGGCGTCATCGCGCTGCTCGCGTTTCTCGGCCTCTATTTCGCACTGCATGCCGGCCTGCGCCGGCTGCCGCTCAAAGGCGCCGCGCAGCGAACGGATAGAATTGTGGGCGGCGTTTTTGGTTTCGCGCGCGGCCTTGCGCTGATCGGTCTCGGCTTTCTCGCCTACAGCTACTACCTCGACGAGGCGCGCCGTCCGACCGCGGTCGCCAAGGCGCTGACGCTGCCGCTCGCCAAAATCGCGGCTGACTTTTTCGAGGGCTTTGCCCCGGCGAATGCCGGCGATCTCGACGGCGCCGGCCCCAAAGCCGGGGCGCAGGAAAACGCCGCCGTGCAAGGCTATGGCCGCAGCGATCGCGCCGCCCTCTCCGAGATCTTGACCACGGTGACGACCTCGGACGGCGCGCCGGTGAAAGCGCAGGCGCCGCCGAGCGCCGACCCGATCGCCGCCGCCATCAGCGAGCTGGATCCTGAGTGACCACGAACGCCGCCGTCCGCAACGCCGCCCGCTTCCTCAAGGTCGAGGCGGCGCGCGCGCGCCGGCTGCAGGACGCGACGCCGGCGCTGCTGCGCCGCCGGGAAATGCAGGAAGAATGCGGCGTCTTCGGCGTCATCGGCACGACGGACGCCGCAGCCCTGACGGCGCTTGGCCTTCACGCGCTCCAGCATCGCGGCCAGGAAGGCGCGGGCATCGCCAGCTACGACGCCGCCGCCAATGTCTTCCACACCGAGCGCCGTCTTGGCCTTGTCGCCGAGAACTTCTCCGACGCCGACACGCTCGCCGCGCTCAAGGGCGCGGCCGCCATCGGCCACACGCGCTATGCAACCCAGGGCGAGACCGTCCTGCGCAACGTGCAGCCGCTCTACGCCGACCTCGCGCGCACCGGCGTCGCCGTCGCGCATAACGGCAATCTCACCAATGCGCTCACGCTCAAGTCCGAACTGGTCCGCAGCGGCTGCATCTTTCAGTCCACGTCGGATTCGGAACTTTTCCTGCAGCTGACCGCGAGGTCGCACCAGCTTTCGATCGTCGACAAGCTGATCGACTCCTTCAAGCAGGTTGAAGGCGCCTACGCCCTCGCAATTCTCACGAAAGATGCGCTTATCGGCGCCCGCGACCCGATCGGCATCCGCCCGCTCGTGCTCGGCGAGCTCAATGGCGCGGCCATCCTCGCCTCCGAGACCTGCGCGCTCGATCTCATCGGCGCCCGCTTCGTGCGCGACGTCGCGCCGGGCGAGGTTGTCGTCTGCCGCGCCAACGGAAGCGTCGAGAGCCGGCAGTTCGCGCCGCCCCAGCGCGCGCGGCCCTGCATCTTCGAGCTCATTTATTTCGCGCGGCCGGATTCGTTCGTTGACGGAAAGAGCGTCTACGAAATCAGGAAACGTCTTGGAGAGCGCCTCGCGCTGGAGGCGCCCTGCGACGCCGATCTCGTGGCCCCCATTCCCGATTCCGGCGTGCCGGCGGCGATCGGCTTCGCGCAGGCGTCGAAGCTTCCCTATGAGATGGCCCTCATCCGCAGCCATTTCGTCGGACGCACTTTCATCGAACCTGAACAGCGCATCCGCGAAGCGGGCGTCAAGCGCAAGCACTCGCCGAACCGCCTCGTCATCAAGGATCGCCGCATCGTCCTCATCGACGACTCGATCGTGCGCGGCACCACTTCCCGCAAGATCGCCGACATGGTGCGGAGCGCCGGAGCCCGCGAGGTGCATCTGCGCGTCGCCTGCCCGTCGATCGAACACCCAGACTATTACGGCATCAATACTCCCTCCCATGAGGAGCTCCTCGCCCACGGCCGTTCGGTCGAAGAGATGCGCCGCTATCTCGGCGTCGACAGCCTTGCATTTCTGTCTGTAGACGGACTTTATGAGGCGATCGAGCGCCGTCCGCGCGACCCGACCTCGCCCGCCTACACCGATCACTGCTTCACCGGCGCCTATCCGACCAAGCTCGTCGATCTCGATGAGGCGGCGCGTTCGGCGACCATCGTCCAGGGCTCATTCCTCGCGGCCGAGTCGCGCTGACCTGCGCGCGCGCCTCAAGGCTTGCCGCCAGTCCGATAGGAGATGCGCTCCGGCGCCGATACGCCGGCCGAAACAATGAATTCGATCGCTTCGCTGACAGACCAGTCGAGCCAGACGAGACGCGCGACCGGAACGATCTCGACATAGCCGGAAGTGGGGTTAGGCGTGGTCGGAACATAGACCGCTGCGAGTTCCTCGCCCGTATCCGAGGCGCGAAATTGCCGGGTCACAAGGCCGACGGTCTTCATGTGCTCGGATGGGAACTCGATCAGGACGACTTTCTGGCCCGCTTCGGCCGGCGACTGGAAGCTGCGGATGAGCTTCTGGGCCGATGCGTAGATCGTGTTCGCGACCGGAACCGCCGCCACAATCTTCCCGATCAGCCGTTCCGCAGACCTGCCGAGAAAATTGCCTGCAAAGAAGCCAACCAGCGTCAGGATGGCCACCGCCGTCCCGAGTTCGAGAGCAAAAACGGCGAGCGGCGCCTCCAGAATCGCTTCGACCTCCGGAGCCCTTGAGGCGAGCCACGTCATGAGCGGCCGCGAAAAAAGTCCGCCCACGAATGAGGCCAGCTGGATGAGAAGCCAGACGATCCACGCCGTGAGCCCCAGCGGCGCCAGAGCCAGCGCGCCCATGCCCGCCAGCCGGAACCAGCCTCCGGCGAGGCGGGCGAGCCCCAGCCTCATCGCGCCCCCCGCGGCCATTCGAGCCGGTAGGTGACGAGATAGCCGTCATGATCGGCGAGCGCGCCGCCTGTCTCAGGACCGTCGAACAGCGCTTCGGCGCGGACCGGCCGCACCTTGATGTGCGTCCCGTCGTCAAATCCCTGGAGATCCTGCGTGTCGAGCCAGGGCTCGTCGCCATCCCAGCTCATGCGGATGTCGCAGGTATCGACGATGACCGTGCAGTAATGACGCACGATGTGATATGGCTTGCGATAGGTGAAGTGTTCGAGCCGGTTGGACGCGCGGCGCATATTGAAATCCCCGCCGAAGATCAGGGGATGATCGTCATTGCGGCGCTGTTCTAGAAATTTGGCGTTTTCATCGGTCTGGAAGCGGTGCGCGGCATGCGTGCGCTCCAGATCGACGCGCGAGGCGCGCTGCGCATTCATGTGGGTCGTAAACAAGTCGATGGGCGTCGGCGCTCCTGGAATCTCGATGCTGGCGAGGAGAGAACCCTTGTTGGAAAGGCAGTCGAACCCCGCGCAGGCCCGCTTCGAAAACGGTTCGGAAGCGACGCGCACGATCGGGAACTTGCTGAAAACGTAGAGGCCCCCATTGAGCAATTTCGGAAATCGCTCGCCTTTGAGGAAGCGCCGCTCACGGACGAACTCTCCTGGAATGTCGGCGGAAATTCCGGTACGCCGGTCGCGCGTCGCCGGTCCGCTGGCGATGTAGGGGTAGCCCGCCGCCTTGCCGATGCGGCCCCCGCGCTCGGTGAACGCCTCCTGGAGAAGCACGACATCGGGCGCAGTCCCCGCCGCGCGCATGCGCGCCAGCTCCGCGCCGATGCGGTCAAGATAGGCGCCCCGCCCGCGGCGCGCCGGCCAGGGGAGGCCTTCCACATTGTAAATCAGCACGGAGAGATCGATCGAGCCGCCGCCGTCGGATCCAATTACGGCCTTTGGCGCATCCGGCGCCGGGGGGCCGATCTCAAGCCGTTCGACCTGGGCGCCGGCGCAGCCCGTCGCCAAACCGGCCAGGGCCAGGAGCAGGCCTCTCGGAATCGGCGGAAGGAACATTGCCCGGACAGGTAACATACAGCGACGCTGACCGCCACAAGCTGGCGGCCCAAGGGGGTTCGATGATCCGGGCGCGGCGCATCCGCCCCGTGGAGTCAGGCCGCTGCGATCTCCCGCTTCGGCGGAATCGAATAGGAGCCCGTCGCGTGGGCGACGGGCTCGGCGTCGCCCTCCGAGAAGAGGGTGACCTCTCCGACCGCCAGCCTTGAGCCAAGCTTCAAAAGACGGCACTCCGCAACCAGGTCGACCGCCGGCGGCTTCTTCAGAAAGTTGATCGACATCTGCGTCGTGACTGCGAGCGCTTCGGGGCCGACGCTCGCGAGCACAGCCACGAAAAACGCCGTATCGGCCAGCATGAACATGGCCGGACCTGACACCGTTCCGCCAATCCGCAGCGACCGGCTCGTGACCTTCAGACGCAGACGCGCGAAGCGGTGATCGACCGCCTCGACGCCAATGCCGGTCCGGTCGAACCCCTCGAACCCGGCGCGCATCAGGGCGACAATCTCTTCAGCGGTCATGGCGGGCGCGGGCATTGGGACCTTCTCGTTTCTGGCGGCGGGCCGTCTTCACCCGAAATCCGGCGGGCGTCAAAACCGCCCTTTCCGGGCGGTTATGCGCAGGGGCCGCCCGACCCCCCCGCCCTTAACCCCGCGGCCATTTTGGCCTAGACTGCCGTCAGCCTGAGGGGGGCTGGCGGCAAGGGGTAACGCGTGGCGGGCAGGTTTCTGGAATCGATGAGCGCGCGGGCGGCCTTCCTGGCGAAGGCCATCGGCGATGGCGTTGCCTCGATCCGCCCCCGCTGGACCTATGCCAGGGGGCCAAAATCCCGAGCCGATCTTATCGTCCAGTCGGATCCGCCCGCGCCGGTCCCGGCGAAAATCAGGCTGCGCTTCGCGCCGGGAGCGCTCTTTCTCGGGGAGGCTGCGGCGCGCCCGCGCAGGCTCCATGGAGCGGGCGTCGGGAACGCCGCGCCGCCCGACCCCTCCAAGATCCTCTTGCGGGGGCCGGCGCCGCGGACGCTGTCGCCGCGTCAGGCGGAGGTTGAGCGGTCGCTGCGCGCGGACCTCGGTTCTGACGCCGGACCCGAGTCGGGAGACACGGCCGTCATTGCCGGCGATCTCGGACAGGCGCTGCTCGATCGCGCCATTGCATCGTCCACGGAAAGTCTCGCGCGCATCGGGCTCTGGGGCGCAGGGCTTGGCGCCATCGCCTTCGGCGCCGGAGCGTTTTTCAGCGGCGGGGCCGATCCCTTCGGCTACGGCGCCGTCTATTTCGGCGCAGGCTTCATCGGCGCCCTGATGATTTCGGCGGCGGCGCTCGCCGCCGGCGGCTCTGCGAAGGCGCGGTTCATCAAAGGCCAGCAGAAACTGGCTTCGCTGGTCGAACGCACGACCGGAGAGTTTCAATCCCGCCTGATTGGCCTGCGCGCCGGCATGCGCCCGACCGGCGGAAGCTTCGGCGAGGCGATCAAGGCGGCGGGGGAGGCCCGCCTTGCGACCATTGCAGCCATGCGCTTCTTCGATCAGGCCCCGGCGGCCGGATCCGCGGGCGAAGGCCATCAATGCGGCATGCTTGCGGGCAAATTGCAGAATGCAGCCAAAGCCTCGCTGTCCGCCAGCCTTCTCGTCGGCGGCGCAATGCTCGTCGCGGCCGCGGCCGCCGCCGGCTACCTCGTCCTGCAGCCGGGGACGCTCGCCCCGCTGCTCGCCGCCGAAGCAGCCCGGCCGGGCGTCGCGCTCCTCCCCCTCGCCGTTGGCCTGCTGCTCGTCCTTCCTATCCTTGCCGGACCTTTGATCGCGACCCTGAAAGCGGCTAGCGATCCGGCGGCGCTTCTCAAGACCGAGCCCCTTCGTGGGATGGCCGACAGTCTGCGGGCTGCGGCCCAGACGGCCGCGGTCGAAAGCGAAGCCGACATGATCGCCGCCTATGCCGACGCGCTCCATGACCTTGAATCGAAAGCGGGTTCGGTGCGCCAGGCCGCCGCCACGACTGAGGACGGCCCGGCGTGGCGACAGGGCCCGGACGCCCCCCGATTCGTCGGCCTGGACTTCGCCGCCGTCCCACCGGCGTTCAAAGCCGATGCGCCGAAGATGAGCCTGAAAAATCTCTTCGGCGGACCGAGGCCGAAACGAAGCTAGGGGCGCCTCAGAAGCGGCCCTGGCGTTAACCGGATTTCTCCCACAATTAACGCCCCGTTTACCAAAAAAATTTTCCCGGCCAGCAACTTCATATTGACGCCTGCCCGGGGCTCACGCACTATATGTTGTGTTGACGGCGCAGTTCGCAGCGTCGCCCGGAAACCGGCGAAATAGCCCCGAAAACGGGCCCGCCGGCCGCGGCGGAAGGCAGACGAACCAGCGAGCCGACAGATCCTGAAAGCGAGAAGCGGCGCCGCGCCGGATGCGGCCGAGGACGGCTATCCGGCGGAGAGCACCCGCGCGCCTTCAAACAGGGCAATAGAAGGGACGGGAGAGCCATGTCGTCGATCGAGGCTGAAAAACTGGAGATTGCTGCACCGGCAGCGGCTGAGCGCGCCCTTCAGCCCCAGCGGCGCGAGCGGCCGCAGCTCAAGGTCGTCCGCGACATCGTTCTCGACCATAGCCGCGACGCCCTGATCACCGATTTCGGCAAGAAGACGCTCGAGGACCGCTATGTCCTCCCGGGCGAGACCTTCCAGGACATGTTCGCGCGCGTCGCACGCACCTATGGCGACGACGCCGACCACGCCCAGCGCGTCTACGACTACATGTCGAAAATGTGGTTCATGCCGGCGACGCCCGTTCTCTCGAATGGCGGCGCCCAGCGCGGCCTGCCCATCTCCTGCTTCCTCAACGGCGTCGGCGATTCGCTCGAGGAGATC
>CAYTVQ010000053.1:0-12612 GCA_964441615.1 uncultured Caulobacterales bacterium
CGGCGCCGGTCCTGGCTGCGGGCGGACCCGAGGCGCTGCTGGCGGACGCGCCGGCCCTGGCCTTGGATGCCGGGGCGGAGACGGCTGAACCCCTCGTCCTTGCCTCACTTTCCGCCGCTGTGGCAACCCTTGCGCCGGCGCCGGCGCCGCCCAGGGATGATTACGCCGGCCTCATTTTTCGCGACTGCTATGACTGTCCGGACATGACCGCCATACCCGGCGCCGGGATCGCGCTGTCGCGTCGCGAAGTGACCTTTGACCAGTGGGCCGCCTGCGTCAGGGATAAGGCCTGCCGTCCGGCTGCTGACGATGGTCTCGGGCGCGGCTCCCGGCCAGTCGTCAACATTTCCCATGAGGACGCGCGCGCCTATGCCGAATGGCTGAGCAGAAGGACCGGCTGGGCCTATCGCCTGCCGACCGAGATAGAATGGGCGCGCGCCGCACAGGCGGAGCAATCAGGGGTGTCTCCGTCAGACGCCAACTACGCCGCAGCGCCCTGGAAAGCGCCCGTCCGCGTCGGAAGCTTCAAGGCATCCGCCTACGGATTGTTCGATATGCGCGGCAATGTCTGGGAGTGGACGGCGGACTGCGCCCGGGAAGAAGGCGGCGTCTGCGCGGCCAGAGTGCTCAAGGGCGGCGCTTATGATTCCTCAGCCGCCGAACTCGCTGCTGACGCGCGCTGGCTGCGCGGCGAGACGGCCAGGGCGCCGAACATTGGCCTGCGCGTGGCGAGAGAATCCCCCTGATGGCGCAGGAAGCGGTTCTGAACGCTCCAGATAGAGAACCGCAGGCGCCGCTCACCGCCCAGATCTACGCCGCGACCGCCGACGCCGCCTTTGCAGAGATGATTGCGGCGGCGCTCAACGCCGAGGGAGTCGAGGTCGTCACCGGAGACTACGCGCAGTCAGGGGCGGTCGCGGTTATCGTCGTGTGGTCGGCAGTCTCGGTCGGCTCGAGGCGCCTCATTGCAGCCGCGCAAAGCCCGCTTGCGGCCGGAGCCCTCATTCCAGTCTCCATCGGCCGCATCGAGCCGCCCGAGGCTTTCAGGCGCCTGCAACCCGTAGATCTTTATGGCTGGACCGGCTCCATCGCCGATCCGCGCTGGCGCTTCGTTGTCGATGAACTGCGCCGCATGGCGCCCATACGCCAACACCTCCCTCATGCTCCTGGCCCGGTAGCGACGGACGCCAGTTTCGAGAGCTGGTTTGATGCAGCCTTCGTCGCTGAGGAGGGCGCGCGCCGGCATGCACGTCTCGATGCCGCTCCGGCGCCGCAACCCGCCGCAGCCGCAAAGTCGCGGCGGCGCATGAAGCCGCTGGTCAGCGCGGCCGCCGCCGCCGGAACGCTTGTCTTCCTTGCTTTCGCGGGATTGACCATCCTGCGCCAGGCGCGCGCGCCCCGCCTGCCGGCCGACGAGGCTCCAACTCTCGCGCATATCGACCAGTCTGCCGCCCAGCCCGCCGGACTACCCGCCGACGTCGAGGCCCCGCCCGGGATTTCGCCGGCGCCGACAAAGCCCGATCGTGCGGAGCCGAAATCCTATGGCGTCGATGACCCGATCGCGGCGCTTATCGCCGAGAACTCAGCGCCTCGGAGCGAGCCCGCGACGCCCGCGGCCCTGATTGTTCCGCCTACGGATGAAGCCGCCTATTTTCGTGACTGCGCCGACTGCCCGGAACTCTCGCGCCTGCCGCCCGGCCGCTTCCGAATGGGGCCTGGCCCCGGCGAGACGCCAAGGCCGGGCGAGGGGCCGTCGGTCGAGGCGGAGATCAGGAAGCCATTTGCGATGGCGCGTACAGAGACGACCGTCCGCGAATGGAGCCTTTGCGTTGCGGATGGCGCGTGCCCCTCTCTGCCCGGACCCAACCGTCCGAACGCGCCGGCGGTCAATGTCTCGTGGCGGGACGCGCAGGCGTATGCGGCCTGGCTCTCGAAGAAGACCGGCCAGCGCTACCGCCTTCCGAGTGAAGCGGAATGGGAATACGCGGCGCGCGCCGGCGCCGACACGGCGTTCGCGTTCGGCGGCGCGCTCTCGGCCCGTGACGCCGCATTCGACGGAACGCTTCCCTATCGCGGCGATGCTGGCGCGTCGCTGCGCGCGCCGAGGCCGGTTGCGAGCTACGCCGCCAATGCGTTCGGCCTCTTCGACATGCACGGAAACGCCTGGGAGTGGACCGCCGACTGCTGGGCGCCTGACCATGCCGGCGCGCCGACGGACGGCTCGCCCCGTACCGGCGCCTGCGCCCAGCGCGTGCTCAAGGGCGGGGCATGGAACACCGGCGGCTGGCGCCTTCGCGCCGCCCATCGCATCGGGAAATCCGATACCGCACGCGAGTACGACAACGGCTTCAGAGTCGTCCGCGATCTGCCGTAACGCCCGGCCGGATGACCCGGCGCGGGGATCGTCGAGGATCGACGGCCGGCTAGTCGCCGCGCTTCGTCCACACCGCCAGCATGTTGCCGGTCGTGTCGCGGAAGTGGAAGCGCTCGCCCCCTGGAAACTCATGCCGCGCGGTCACGACGCCCCCGGCCGCGACCACTTTCTTCTCGGTCGCAGCGATGTCGTCCGCATAAAGAATGACCAGAGTCGAGCCGGGTTCTGGCGCCTCGCCGCCGCGGACGCCTCCCTCGAGTCCGGCGCCTGAAAAGCTGACATAGTCCGGTCCCCAGTCCTGAAAGGACCAGCCGAACGCGTCGCCGTAAAACCTCTTGAATGCAGCGAGGTCCCCAGCGGCGAATTCAACATAGTCGATCGTGTTGTTCCTGCTCATGGTCGGGGCCTCCTCTGCGGCGCCGGGTCGCCCGCAAGCCGCAAGGCCTAGAAGCGCCAGGGCGAGCGCGCCACGATATTTCGTCTGGTTCATCTTCTCCTCCAACGAAAAGGGGCGAACCTTTGGTTCGCCCCTTTTGCTCGTCATCCCCTCTAACCGCCAGGCGCTTAGAATTTGATCGAGCTCTCGATGACGACGGTCGCCGCCTGTTCTTCGGCGCCGGCCGCCGCCGGTTTCGTGGATTCAACGAACTGCGCCGCGGCCCCGATGGTGACGCCGCGGCCGATGAAATAGGTGACGCCGGCCTGCGCAGTGCGGGTGTCGCGGAAAAGAATCGGGTCCGCGGGATTGGGGCCGAGCGCGCTCGCGTCGGCCTGGCCGACGCCGAGCATGAATCCCCAGTCGCCCTTGTCTTCGCCGGTGCGGAAGGTGACGCCCGCGTCAAAGGCGAGATAGCCGTCCCGATCGAGCTCGGCGAGGCCGGCATTCGTGGTCTTCACCGAACCGCCAAGCGTGATGCCGCGATAGGCGAGGTTGAGCCCTACCGAATAGGCCTTGTAATCCCCGTAAAGAGCCGAGAGCGCTCTCACGTCCTCGCTGGCTGTGACGACGCTGGCCCCGACGCCGACGAGCAGCCTGTCGTTGGGTCCGACCTTGACGCCCCTTTGATAATAAAGCGCGCCTTCGACCACATCCTGCCAGTTCGACGTCTCGGTAAGCATCGTGCCGTCAGGCGCAAGAATAAAACCTTCATCCGGGGCGCAGAGGCGTTCGCCGCAATTGCGCAGGACCGGCGAATAGGAGACGCCAAGCTGCAGGCCGCCAAGAACGCCGCCGAGGAAATTGGCGGGCGGCATATAAGTGATCTTGGTGGAATAACCCGAAAAATCGTTGACAGTGTGAATGTCGTTCAGGCCGGAAAGGTCAGCGCGCCAATCATTGATATTGATGGCGCGAAAAATCGTCGGCGAGGTCACGGCAAGCGTGCGCGCCACTCCCTGATCCCGACCGACGATAACCTGCCCGAAGCCGCCGCGCGCATAGCCATAGGCCTGCTGCAGATAGGCGTCGCTGGTGAGCGGGCCGACGCCGCGGGGGCCGCCGATCAGAAGGCTCGAATAGCGTCCGCCGGCAAACATCTGCGCCGGCCGCTGACCATCAATGCGCCCGCTAAGGACCGCGCCAACCTCAACGCCGTTTTTCAGGACGTGCGAACCCTTGACCTTCACCTCGGCGTCAAAGTCGCCCTTCGCCTTGCCATCGGAAACGCCGCCGACCGCACTGGCCTCGCCGCTCACTTCAATGGCGCCATCCCCGGCGCCGGCAAGCGCAAGCGGCGGCCAGCCGACCACCATCGCCGTCAGGCCGACGCTGAGGAGCGCTTGTCTAGCCATCGATCCAGGCAATTGGGGTCCTCGTTCCTTCTTCACGCGCCGGCAACCACAACCGCTCCGATCGCGCCCCCTGCACCGATCGGCCGATAGAGCGTCCGACACCCATCGGCCGCCCTGCACCAAAACCCCGCACCTGTTTCATACGGTTTTGATCTCCAGCGGGTCAACAAACGGGTCCGTTATCCAATTGTGTTGGCGGCGGTTTGTGGTAGGAAAGCCACGTTTCGCGGCCTGGGACCCCCCGGGCGCCGATGGTTACGGACATTCCCTCATGAATTCAGAAAAAGCCCAGATCTTCAAAGTGTTGCTGCTGGCCGGGTCGGCGGCTCTGCTGGCCGCCTGCGGCTCCTCGTCGAAGACGCGGGATCTTCGGGACGTTGGCCTGGTGACCTCCAAGGGAAACGCCGCGACCGTTAACCGCTATTTATGGTCGGCTTCGCTGGAGACTCTCGATTTCCTGCCGATCGGTACGGCGGACCCGATTTCCGGCATTCTGCTGACCGAGTGGTATCAGAACCCCGAGGCGCCGGATGAGCGCTTCAAGGTCAATGTCTACATCCTCGACACGGCGCTGAGGGCCGATGCGCTCCGCGTCTCGGTTTTTCGTCAGGAGCGCGAGGGGCAGGGGTGGCGCGACGCCGGCGTCAACCCGGCGACCGCCCGCGAAATTGAAAATGCGATCCTGTCGCGCGCGCGGCAGCTTCGCCTCAACCAGCTCAACGACTAGAGCCGCGTGCGCAAAAGTGCGCCCTGAGTTCCGGACCAGGGCGCTAAGCTCTAGCCAGCGCGAAAGGAGCGGCATGAAGGTCGATCCGGCCCGGGTCGCCGAACGCAAGGGTTCGGGATATCCCGCGCCGTTCCACGAAAAGTCGCCGACGCGCACCAAGAGGGCGCTTGGGGACGTCGCCGGACTTTCCGATTTTGGCGTCAATCTTACGCGCCTGCCGCCGGGCGAGTGGTCGAGCCAGCGCCATTGGCATTCGGAGGAAGACGAATTTGTCTATGTGCTCGAAGGCGAACTGACCCTCATAACCGATGCGGGCCGCGAGACGATCCGGGCCGGCGAGGGCGCCGGTTTTCCGAAGGGTGCCGCGAACGGCCATCACTTCATCAATGAGGGCCGCGTTGACGCCGTCTATCTCGAAATCGGGTCGCGCTCGGCGACGGACGCGTGCACCTATCCGGATATCGATCTTCATTTCGACGCGAAGACCGATTGCTATTCGCACAAGGACGGCTCGCCCTATCCTCGCCGCTGACGCATGGCGGCCTTCCGCCCGTGCTGGAACTCAGCTGCAGGCGAGCTCCGGCGAACCGGCGATTTCACCAGTTTCCGTCACTTCGCCCTTCAGTCGGCATTCGGAGATGGCGTCCGGAACCACTTTCTCGATGGTGCGGTCCGTGCCGTGGTAGCGGCAGACCATAGTGATCGCGCGCACGCGATCGCCGCCAAAGCGCCAAAGCTGATTGAGGCCTTCGCCGCCGTCCCCCTCCGGAGCCAGATTGGCCATGTCGGCGGGATCGCCGTCGAAAAAAGAGACGTAACGGAACTTGTATGAAACCGGCTGCCCGCCGGACGTCTCGTCCGTTTCAAGTTCGAGGGGGCAGCCGAACGCTTCGGGCGCCGGCTTTTCCTTATTTGCACAGGCGCCGAGCGCGAGAGCGCAGGCGCCGAGCAGAATGGATCGCATGTTTTTCCTTCCCTTTTTGCAGCAAGCGTCAGAAGGCGTCTTTCCGTTTACGGATCTCGGCAAAGGCTTCAAAATCGGCAAGTCCGCCAAGGCCGAGCGCCCGCGCGATGCCGGGCGCGCGCAGAAATGGATTGGTTTCAAGTTCCTCCGTCAGCGTCGTCGGCACGGTGGGCGTGCCTTGGGCGTGCATCGCTTCGACCGCGGCTGCGCGCCGCCGGAGCGCTGCATTCCCGCCGTCTACAGACAGGGCGAAGCGCGCATTGGCCTGCGTATACTCGTGAGCGCAATAAAGGTTCGTTTTCGGCGGCAGGGCGGCAATCTTCGACAGCGAGGACCACATCTGCTCCGGCGTCCCTTCAAACAGACGTCCGCAGCCCATGGCGAAGATCGTGTCGCCGACAAAGGCGCAGGCCGCATCAGGGAAATGAAAGACAATGTGGCCGAGCGTATGGCCTGGCGTATCGATGACCCGGGCGACGCTCTCGCCGAGGCGAACGGTCGCGCCGTCGCTGACCGCGTCGTCGAGGCCCGGAATGCGCGGCGCCTCGCCGGCGGGCCCGATGATGCGGCAGCCCCAGCGTTCCTTGAGCGCGAGATTGCCGCCGGCATGATCGGGATGCCAGTGCGTGTTCAGAATATGGGTGAGCCGCCAGCCTTGCTCAGCGAGCGCGCGCTCGATGGCGACGGCGTCCGGCGTATCGACAGCCGCGACCGCGCCGCTCGCCGCGTCACGGATCAGGAATCCGTAATTGTCCTTCAGGCACGGGAACTGGCGGATGATCATGCCCATCTGGAGACCCCCATGGTGAAGGGTGTACCGGCGAGCCCGCCTTGGAAAGATGGCTCCGGCATAATTCGCCATTCACTATTCACTCCCCACCCCCAACCGCCCTAACACTTCGGTTGCGATGCGCACCGACATCCTTGATCTCCACGCTTTTTATGACCGCCCGCTGGGGCGCGCCGTGCGCGAGTTCCTGACCGGGCACCTTTTCGAGCGCTGGGGCGAGGCAAAGAGTCTGCGCCTCGCCGGATTCGGCTATCCGGCGCCCTTTCTAGAGCGATTTGTCGGAGCCGAGCGCATCATAGCGCTCGCGCCGGAAGCGCAAGGCGCCATGCGCTGGCCCTTTGATGGCGCCAATCGCGCCACGCTGGTCGAAGAGGACCGATGGCCGCTGCCCGACGCCTCCATCGACCGGCTGCTCATCGTGCATGGGCTCGAAGAGACCGGCGATCCCAGGCGGCTGATGCGCGAGGCCTGGCGCGTGCTCGCCAATGACGGACGCCTGATCATCATCGCCGCCCATCGCCGGGGCCTGTGGTCGATCTTCGAGACGACGCCCTTCGCGCATGGGCGGCCCTATCTGCGCCGGCAATTGTTCACATTGCTCGGCGAAAGCATGTTCCGGCCGCTCGAATGGGCGGGCGCGCTCTATTTTCCGCCGTCGAACTCGCGCGCGCTCCTGCGCGCGGCATCGGCCTGGGAGCGGGCGGGCGCAAGGCTTTGGCCCTTCCTCGGCGGGGTTCTCATGATCGAGGCGGCCAAGGAGTTGCTGGCGCCGGTCGGCCGCGCCGAGCGCGCGGCTGTGCGCGCCATCCGCCCGCAATATGCGCGGCCCGCAGGCGCCGCGCGTCACCTTCCCGGCGGCGCCGTGGGTATCTCATACCCGATCCATCTGGCGCGGAACGATCCGTGCTGGGACTTATAGCTGACGAGGTAACCGAGACTCGGCGAAATGCTGACGGTCGCGATCGTCCGGGTCGGCCCGATATCGTCTTCCTCGCCGCGCCGCCCAACCCCGGGCAAGTCGATCTCATATTTCAGTATCCGTTCGGGCGCGCCTGCAACCTCTTCCGTGAAACACCCGATGAACGTCGCCTTGACAGGCTGATCGTTTCGAATCGGCCTTTTTCCGGGCGCGACGAACGTCTCGGCGCCCGGAAGCACGACGCTCTCGCCGACCGCAAGCCCCGCGAGCGCCAGGACCGGATCCCTCTTCATGTCCCGATTTCGCTGGAACCCGCTGGGGCCGGCGTGCGTGTCCGAAACAGGAATGGCGCCAAAAACCGTCCGATAGGTTCCGCGATCCCTCCCCACCATCCAGTCGCCGTTCCTGCGTTGCCCGTAAATGAACTCCCGGTGGGTGCTGACGCCGGAACGCGTTTCGACGACCTGGCGTCCGAACGCCGTGACGCCATCCAGATCATAGACGATGACCGTATCCGGGGCCGCCGCCTGAATGGGCGTCGCCCTCTGGCACTCGCTGGCCGCAGCGGCCAATGCCGCCACAAGTTCAATCATGACGACCTCCTTCCCGATCAGTGACAATCGGCGATCATGCACGCCCTGAGACAGCCGGCGATGCAGGCCGTCTGCTGGGCCGGATCAACAAAGCTTCTGCAGGACGATCCGCAGCCGTTCTCGCAGGCCTCCATGCTGCAGTCGGCCGATGCATGGGTGCTGGCGAAGGCCATCACGCCGAGCAAACAAACAAGGAGCGTCTTCATTTCGCTCTCCTTTTCTTGTGGCCTACTCATCGCAGGCGGCAAGGACGCAGCCTCGCATGCAGCCGGCCTGACAGGCGGCTTTTGCGGCAGGATCGGAGTAGAGGTTGCATCCGACCGAACACTCTTCGTAACACGCAGCGCAGGAGATCTGAGCGGAGGCGCCTCCGGAGAGGCCAAGGATAACGACCAGAGTCGCCAGCCCTTTTCGCATGACCGATCCTCCTCGATGGTTACGAAGTTAACCCCCCCCCCCGATAACTGTCAATGGTTGCAGCAATATATGACGTGAATAGTTTGCCTTTCGCTGTGGTTACTTTGTATCGAGGGCGCGCCGTCGACCCCTTCAGGAACTGTCGCGAGAGCGCTCGATGAGGGCGTTGGCGAGAGCGGGCGCCGCGGCGCAAGACAGATTGCGCGTGAGCGGTTAGGATGCAGGCGATGCTTTTCAATCGTACACTGATCGTCGGGGTCGGATTGATCGGGTCCTCGTTGGCGCGCGCCTTGCGCGAGGGCCGGCTCGCCAGGGAGATCGTCGGCTGGGACCTGAGCGCCGACGTTCTAGCGCGGGCGCAGAAGCTCGGCGTCATTGACGGCGCCGCGCCTAGCCTCGCCGAGGGGCTGAAAGGCTCAGACCTCGTCGTCGTCGCGACGCCTGTCGGCGCGACGCCGCAGCTTCTGAGCGAGATCGCCAGCGTGGCCGACGCGGGCGTCGTCGTCATCGACGTCGGCTCGGTCAAGGGCGCGATCATCGACGCCGCGGCGGCGGCAGGAGCCAGGACATGCATCGTCCCCTGCCATCCGGTCGCGGGCACCGAAGAGTCCGGACCGGAGGCGGGGTTCGCCTCATTGTTTAAGGACCGCTGGTGCATTCTGACGCCGCTGGCGCGGACCGACGCCTCCTATCGCGCCGCGGTCGAAAAGGTCGCCGCGCTGTGGCGCGACGTCGGCGCCAAAGTCGAGCTCATGGACGGCGCGCATCACGATCTGGCGCTTGCCGTAACCAGCCATCTGCCGCACCTCATCGCCTTCACCCTGGTCGGCGCCGCTGACGACATTGAGGCCGTCGCTGAAGCCGAAGTCGTCAAATACTCCGCGGGCGGGTTTCGCGACTTCACGCGCATCGCCGCCTCCGACCCCGTCATGTGGCGCGATGTTTTCCTCAATAACCGCGAAGCGGTGCTGGAGGTCCTCGGACGCTTCACCGAGGAGCTGTTCCTCCTTCAGCGCGCCATACGCTGGGGCGACGCCGAAACGATGGAAAGGGTCTTCCGCCGCGGCCGCGAACTCCGCCGCGCCATCGTCGCGGCGGGGCAGGAGACGGCGCTGCCGAACTTCGGACGAGACGAAAAGGAGTAGGTTACGGCACGCCGGCGCTGATGCGCACTTCGCCGCGACGCGATTTCGTCCGGTTGTCGAAGGTCCCGGTCGTCGCCGAGACGCCGTCTCCAAATGCGATATTGGTGAGATAGCGTGTCGGGAAGTCGATGAGGCCGAGAATGTCTCCGTCAGCCGAGAGTCGCACAAGGCGCCCCTCTCCATAGAGGGCCACATAAACCGCGCCGTCCGGACCGAATTCGAGACCGTCAGGACCGGCGAGGCCGTAAGGCGTCGGATAGCGCGACGCGCGCAGTATCTCCGAGAGGTCTGCAAACGTGCGCTTCCTGTCGAGGCGCCCGTTCTCCTTCATGCGGAAGCGCAGGATGCGCCCTTTGAGATGTTCGCTGACATAGAGCAAGCCGTCTTTGACGGTCACGCCGTTCGGATAGGAAAGGGGTCCGGCGACCGCCTTGAGCGCTCCGTCTGCGGACAAATACATGATTCGTCCCTGCGGCTCCTTTCGGGAGGCTTCGGAGAAGGGGCCGGGATCGCTGAAATAGACGCCGCCGCGGCCGTCGGCGGCGGCGTCGTTGGGGTTGACGAGAGGCGCGCCCTCCGCGTCGCGTTCCCAGCGCCGCAATTCGCGCCCGGCCTTATCGACCGCCACGACGCGCGCGCCGTAATGACAAAGGATCAGGAAGTCTTCGCCATAGGCCGCAAGGGCGGTCGGCCCGCAGCCCTTCTCAGAGAAGAAGGGGCGGGCCCCGTCGGCGTCCCGCGCCATGACCCGGTCGGCCGCCATTTCCGCGTAATAGAGGCGGTCTCCCTGCCAGAGCGGTCCTTCCGGATAACGCGCCGCCAACACCTGGTCGCCCGCGTCGGCGCAAGCGGGCGACGCCAGCGCGAGCACAACCGACAGAATGAGGAGCCGTCTAGCCGCCATCGGCGCGCGCCCGGATGCGTAGAGCGATGAGAGCGATTCCGCACGTCAAGATGACGGCGGCGAAGGCCAGCATGATGTCGCGGCTGCCGAGGATGCGCATGAGAAAAAGCGGCGCCCCCAGCGTGCCGAGCACATTGCCGATCGTGGTGACGGAATAGACGGATCCCGCCACACGCCCGCCATGCCTCGCGTCGGCGAGCAGGAGGCGGACGGCGAAGGGCGAAAAGAAGCTGAGGAGCATCATTGGCAGGAAAAGCAGCGCCGTCGAAGCCGCCAGGGCCGCGGGCGCCTCATAGCCGAGATTGGCGAGCATCCAGTCGAGCATCGGGGCCGCGAAAAAGGGCAGCGCCAGCACGAAGAGACCGGCCGCCAGCACGAAGCCGCCAAGGACCTCAGAGCGGGGCGCGCGGTCGGCGACGCTCCCGCCGACATAATAGCCGGCCATCATCGACAGCATCACGGTCGCGATCATGCAGGCCCAGATCTCGATGGCGCTGCCGAAATAGGGCGTCATCATGCGAATGGCGGCCATCTCGACGCCCATCAGCGCGGCCCCGAGGAGGAAGCCGATAAAGAGGATCGCCGCCTGTCCGCCCCGCCCGCTCCTGCTCATGCGCGTTCAGTTTTCTCCGGCGCGGCAGCGCCTGTCGTAGTCCATGTAGCCGACCGGCGCGAAGTCATCCGTAAACGGTTTCTCCGTCGCCTCTGCGCCGGCCTGCCGCTCCGCCAGCATCGGCGCCAGCGGATAGCGCAGACCGTGGGCGTTCTGCAAAGCCTCGGCGCGCGCCGCCAGCTCCGCCCCGGATTTCGCCGGCCCCTCATGAGCGACGAGCACATAGCTCGTTCCCGCCCGATAGAGATCGACATTTGCAAATACGGCGCGCGCCGTCGCGACCATGCGCGGCATGCTCAGCACGCTCGGCGCGATGTTCTGCGCGACCACGCCGCCGGGCGCGAGCTTCTTCTTCAGGATCGCGTAGAATTCGCGCGTGACCAGATGAAACGGCACATAGGTGCCCTGATAGGCGTCGGCGAGAATGACGTCGAACTTCTCTTTGGCGCGCGCCATGTAGATGCGGCCGTCCCCGGTCACGAGTTCGAGCCGAGGACCCGGCTTCACGTCGAAATGAAGCTGCGCCAGGTCGATGACGCCCGGATCGAGCTCGACGCAGGTGAGTTTCGTTTGCGGAACGTGGTCGTGGATGTAGGTCGCCATGCGCCCGCCGCCGAGGCCGATCTCCACCATTCGGCCCAGGCTCGATGCGTAGGCGAGGGCGACCGTCATGTAGCGCGTGTAGGGCGAGGGGAGTTCGGTCGGGTCGTCCGGGTTGTAGCTCGTCTCGGTGAAGAGGCAGCGGTTGACGCCGAAGCGCATCTTCAGATAGGCGCCGTCGCGATCGACATAGGTCGTCGCATATTGCGACTCTCGCCTGGCGATGGTCCCGAGACGCTTGGCCGACACCCTTTCGACCGCAAGGGCGACCGACGGCGCAACGGCCGCGCCCGCCGCCAGCAGCAGCCTTTGGGTGAAATAACGCCGGCTGAGGCCCATCGCCCTCTTCATGGGGCGAGTCTGGAGGAGACGGGCCTCGTTAGCAACAGCAAGCGATCATCCATCCGCGGCTCAACTTCGGTGCGCCCCTAACCAGCACGCCAATCCGCTCGTCCCGGCGAAAGCCTGGACCCAGCGCAATTCCCCGGCAGATACTGTGCGCGCGGCCGCGACCCATGGGACTGCATCCCGACCGCGCAGGTGTCGTCACCATAGATCCGACTCTTTTCGACTACGGCGTCCCAACAGCGTCCCAACATTACGGTAGCCCCCGCCACCGCTCATCCCAGCGGAAACCATGCCCGCGAAGTCTTCGACGTGTTGCGTCGAATGGTTTTCCAATCTCTGGTGAAGCGGATACAGAGCGGGCTGCGTCCTAAGCCGGCTCTTCCTCGAGCTTGACCTTGTGGCCCCAGAGGCGGTGCACGTGCCAGAG
>CAYTVQ010000054.1:0-12592 GCA_964441615.1 uncultured Caulobacterales bacterium
GAAAGGGAAAGGGGCGCCGCCGCAGAAGGCGCCGGTCAAGAAAGGCATCAGTGAGAAGGACAAGAAGACCGCGGCCGCCGCCAAGCCGGGAAAGGCGCCGGCGAAGAGAAAACTCTTTGTCGGTCAAAAGCCACGCTCGCCAAAGCCCTCCGACCAGATCGTCCCCTCGACCATCATCGCTCAGCAGAAAGCAGCCCCTTCAGTGAATTCAGCGTCCGTCAAAGCGTCGCCTGCCGCAGTCGAAGCCAAGCAGACCTTCAAGGTCAACGACCACATCGTCTACCCGGCGCATGGCGTCGGCCGCATCGTCGCCATCGAGAAGCAGGTGATCGCCGGAATCACCAACGAGCTTTTCCTGATCGAGTTCGAGCAGGAGAAGATGAAACTCCGTGTGCCGACAGCCAAGGCGAAGGCGGTCGGCATGCGCGGGCTC
Source organism: uncultured Caulobacterales bacterium (assembly GCA_964441615.1). Taxonomy (GTDB): domain Bacteria; phylum Pseudomonadota; class Alphaproteobacteria; order Caulobacterales; family Parvularculaceae; genus Amphiplicatus. The sequence goes on from CAYTVQ010000054.1 coordinate 434, forward strand.
ACCGAACCGGCCCAGGTGAAAAAGGCGATCGATCTCCTGAAAGGGCGGGCGCGGATCAAGCGCACCATGTGGAGCCGCCGGGCCCAGGAATATGAGGCGAAGATCAATTCCGGCGACATCATGCAGGTCGCCGAGGTCGTGCGCGACCTGTTCCGCGCGACCGACCAGCCCGAGCAGAGCTATTCCGAGCGCCAGCTTTTCGAGGCGGCGCTCGACCGTCTCGCGCGCGAGGTGGCGGCCGTGCACAAGACGGATCTCGCCAAGGCGGTCGCCGATCTCGAAGCAGCCCTAGCGGCGAAAAAGACGGCGAACTGAGGCTGGAGCGGCGCGCGCAAGAGTGTACGCGTTCACGCATAAACGCCGCGACAATCAAAAAAACTCATCGAACGCCGTGATTCCGAATCACGGCGCGAAGTTCCAGAGGGGGCCGACAGGGCGACGTCAGGCGCCGGAGCGAAAGCTCCGGCGCTTTCGCGTTCAGGCGCGCTCGCGCCGGCACCGCAGCGCCCGGATGCGGTAAAGCGAACAGCCGGCCACATAAAGAAGTTCGAGATCGAACAGCCGATTGATGGACGCCGAAATCCAGAACCAGGTGGTAACGCCGAAAATCGACACGCAGGCGTAATAGCAAAGCAGCACCGCCTCGGCGAAAAAGAGCGGAACCGGGAACCACCGCCTGCGGGACAAATGCCAGAAAAAGAGCGCCAGCGCCGCATCGTTGATGGCGATGCCCCAGACTTGACCTTGCGCCGCGCTGGTCCACCACCACAACAGGGAAAGCAGCCAATTGAGGGCAAGCGCAAGGGCCGCCGCCAGGATCACCCTCGATCTCGCCACATTGGCGAGAGCAAGGACTGTCGTGACGGCGACGCCATAGAAGAGGATGGTTATCCAAGTCCCAACAGAGATTTCACCACCTCCACGGGCGGCTCCTTGGGCGCTCCGGTCGCCTGCAGGATGCGCGCCCCCGCCTCCATGGCCTGCGCATTCATGGCAGCATGGACGTCAGTCGTGACCTCGGCAAGGTGAACCAGGGCGTCCTTGATCCGGTCATATGCGCCCGACGCCGCCCCGCTGTCGATGACGACCGCCGCCGAGGCGGCTGTCGCAGACCCGGCCGCCACAAAAGCGGCAAGGCGCGCCAGCTCTTTCTCGAACCTTAACAGGACAAGTTGCTCTTTCCTGATGTCCTTATGAGATCTCTTAGCCATTAGTTAGCCTCCGTGAGTTATCGGTGAGTAGGAGACGCAACACGGCAATACTGATCTGCGGCCAATGGCGAGGGAACGGTTTTTGCTATATGTTGAAAAATAAATAGGGTCGCTGTTTGTGAAGTCTCGGAGTGACGAGGAGAACTACGCGGAGCGCATCGGGCGCAACATGTGGCGCATGGCCAAGAGGCGGGCGCAGGGCGCGCTGCTGCTGGGCCGCCCCCTGGCGTCGGCCCTTGGCGTCAAATGCGGTGATATCGCTCAGTCACCGCAAGAGCTGCGGCGTCAAGGTCCTGAGGATGCGGCCGCGGGGCCCCGTGATCTTTCAGAATTTCTCCAAGAACTGGGCGAAGAGCTTGAACAAGACGACCCGCCCCCCTCTCGGTGGTGACGCGCGCCAGCGCCGCATAAGTGTGTGCAACCGCCTCAGCCGCAATTTCAAGAACGGCATGGGAGATGCTGGCGTGCGGAAATGCTTCGGCCATTCCGGCGCCGATCGCCTCTGACAGGCGTGAAAGATCGACCGATGTCTCTGTTGTGATCCGACCGGAGAGATCGGCGATAACGGCCTCCCGCCCGGTCATCAGCTGATTGAACGAGATTGCGCCGCCGGTCGCCTCGATAATCCGACGAGCGATCATGGGAGAAGGCCTGGCCTTGTCTGCAAGAATTTCCTCGAGCGTTTGGTCGTTTACGCCGACTCGACGCGCAAAGGCGGCGACGGTCTCGCCGGTCTCCTCAATGAACGTCGCTAGGGGATGAGCCATGGCGCCGGATGATGCAGCCGAACGGTTAATGTCCGGTCGCGCGCCAACGCTTCATCCCCGCAGTCTATCGCATTTACTTTGCGGTCTGTTGCAGGCAAATCGGGCCAATGCCGCCGCTTCTGCAGGTCGCTGACATCGCTCTTACCTTTGGCGGCACGCCGTTGCTGACATCGGCGAGCCTTTCCGTGTCGCCAGGGGACCGCATCGCGCTGGTCGGGCGCAACGGCTCAGGCAAGTCCACGCTCCTCAAGATCGCGGCCGGCCTTGTGGAAGCCGATCGCGGCGAGCGCTTCGCTGACCCATCTGCATGCATCGCCTATCTGCCGCAGGAGCCGGATCTGTCCAGTTTCGGCACTGCCGCAGAGGTCGCCGTCGCCGATCTTCCGCCGGAAGCCCCCGCCCATGAGGCCTTGAGACTCCTGCGGGAACTAAGCCTTTCGCCGGACGCGGCTGCTTCCAGCCTCTCAGGCGGCGAAGCGCGTCGCACGGCCCTCGCCCGCCTTCTGGCGCCCGACCCTGACATCTTGCTGCTCGATGAGCCGACCAACCATCTCGACCTCCCGGCGATCGCCTGGCTGGAGCAACGCCTCGCGTCGTCGCCCGCCGGCGTTGTCGTCATCAGCCACGACCGACGCTTCCTCGAATCGCTCACGACGCGGACGGTCTGGATCGATCGCGGCGCGACCCGTCACCTTGACCGCGGGTTCAGCCATTTCGAGGCGTGGCGCGATCAGGTCCTTGAGGAGGAAGAGACCGCCGCCCACAAGCTCGACCGCAAGATCGTCGCCGAGGAGCATTGGGTTCGCTACGGCGTGACCGCGCGCCGGAAGCGCAACATGCGCCGCATGCGCGAGCTTGAGGGTCTGCGCAGGTCACGGCAGGAGGCGAGGCGCCTTCAAGGACCCGTCAAGTTCTCGCCGGCCGAGGGTGCGATATCCGGAAAGCGCGTCATCGCGGCCGAGAACATCTCCAAGACCTTCGGCGACCGAATGATCGTTCGCGATTTTTCAATCGAAGTCGCACGCGGCGACCGGGTCGGAATCGTGGGGCCCAACGGCGCCGGAAAGACGACGCTGCTCAACCTGCTGACCGGCAAGTCGCCGCCTGACCGGGGCCAGGTCGTGCTCGGCGCCAATCTGCAAATCGTCGCGCTGGATCAGCGTCGTCAGGCGCTCGATCCCGATATGCGGCTCGCTGAAGCGATCGCCGACGGTCGCGGGGACTGGGTCGAGATAAACGGCGAGAAGCGCCATGTCGCCACCTATCTCAAGGATTTCCTGTTCACGCCGGAACAGTTCAGGAGTCCCGTGCGCGCGCTTTCAGGCGGCGAGAAGGTGCGTCTCGCGCTGGCCGCGGCCTTCGCCAAGCCGTCCAATCTCCTCGTTCTCGATGAGCCGACGAATGACCTCGACCTCGAGACGCTCGACACGCTCGAAGAGCTGATCGCGGAATACAAAGGCACGGCGCTGATCGTCAGCCACGACAGGAGCTTTCTCGACCGCGTCGCGACCTCGATCGTCACGCTCGCCCCGGACGGGGCGCAGGGCCGGTGGCTCGAATATGTCGGGGGATATAGGGACATGCTCACGCAACGTGGCGCGCCGCCGGGCTTCGATCCCCCGCCGCAAACGGAGAAATCCCCGGTCCGGCGCGAGCGCCCGCAGCCGCCGCACGCGCCAGCATCAAAATTGAGCTACAAGGAAAAATTCGCCCTCGAACAATTGCCGGAGCGTATCGCGACACTGGCCGACGAGATCGGCAAACTGAAAGCGGCTCTTGCCGATCCTTCGCTCTTCGCGCGCGATCCCAAAGGGTTCACGGAAAAAGCCCGCCGCCTCGAAGCTGCTGAAAAGGACCTCGCCGCGGCGGAAGACTCGTGGCTGGCGCTGGAAATGAAGCGCGAGTCGCTTAACGGGCCGTCCTAGATCTCCTGCCCGGCGAGATCTTCGCGCAAAGCCCTGGCGCGCCGCCGTGCATGTTCATCATGCGGATTCCATTCGAGCGCCTTCTGGAACATCCTGAACGCATCGACCTTCTCGCCATTCGCGTGGAGGATCTCGGCGAGCGCGATGCGCACTTCGAACTGGCGCGGCTCAAGTTCTATGACCCTGGAGAAATCGGCGACGGCGCCCGCCTGATCCTCCGCGCCGAGACGCGTGATGCCACGCAGCGCATAGCCCTGTGCAAAATGGGGCGCGAGGCCCACAACATGATCGAGGAGAGCAAGGGCGAGGTCGCGCTCCCCGTTTTCGAGGCTGGCGGCGGCGCGCGCGTAGAGAATATCGACCGTATCGCTGGAGCTGTCCGCCCAGATTTCGAGGATACGACTGGTTGTTTCCTCGGCGCTTGCGGCGGTCCCTGATCGGAGTTCGACGAACAGCGAATCAAGCCGCGGATCGGTCTGATCGGCATGGGCCGATAGACTGAACATGGCCCCAAAAAGAGACAGCAACATCAAGCGCATCGGCGGTATGCTACCGCGATGCGAGGCCCGTTCCAATTGAATAACCCGAGAGGCGCCGCACGGCGCCATCACCCCTGCCGGGCCTTGTAACGCTTTTGCGTCTTGTTGATCACGTAGACGCGGCCCTTCCGGCGCACGACGCGGCAGTCTTTGTGACGATTTTTCAATGACTTAAGGGAGCTTCTGACTTTCATGGTTCGGCCGCCTCAACGCAGGGAGCGCGGGGAGTAGCCGGGCTTCGGCCGCCTGTCAACCGCCGCGCGGCGCGCGGCGAGATGCGGAAACGCGCCTCTGGCCGTTTAGCGTTAACCGGGCATTAGGGCGATCCCGCGAAAGTGATCCCGAGGAGCCGCCCCCCGTGAGAATTGCCGCAATAGTCCTTGTTGTCGTCGCGCTGATGAGCGCGCCGCCGGCCCTCTCGCAGTCCGAAGATGCAGCTGCGCTCGAACGAGCCTGCAAGCGCGGCGAAAGCATGCCCTGCGCCAATCTCGCCGTGCTCTACAAGCATGGCCGGAATGTGGACCGCGACTACCGCAAGGCCCTGACGCTCTTCGTGAGGGCCTGCGAAGGCGGCGTGGATTTCGCCTGCGGGAATGTGGGCGAGATGACCTTTCGCGGCCAGGGCGTGGCCGCCAGCGAGGCCAATGGCGCCGCCCTCATGAGGGGCGCCTGCCGACGCGGCGATAGCTGGTCCTGCGAGACCGCTCGCCGCCTCGGCGTGAAAATGGTGAAGAAGGCCCCCGCCTGAACCATTCCGTTTCCGTGGCCCGCTTTTCGCACCTACCCCGCAATGGGCTGCTGGGGGAGAGCTTTGGCCTGCGCCACCGTCGCCGGCATTCTGTCGGCGACGCCCGTCGGCGACGCCAGGTCGCGAACAGGCGCCGATCTGCAGGGCGAGTGCGACGCGAATCTGCGCTTCAGCTGCGCCGCCTTGGGGCTGCGATACAAGTATGGCGACGGCGTGCCGCTGGATTTGAAGCGCGCCTATGATCTCTTTCAGCATGCCTGCAAATCCGGCCTGCATTACGCCTGCGGCTATGCCGCCGAGATGCTGATTACTGGTGACGGCGTTGATCGCGACCGATTCGCCGGCGCTCAGCTCATGCGCAATGCGTGCGCCGCCGGCGACGCCTATAGCTGCCTGTCCATGCGGCGGCTCGGAATCGAGGCGACCAAGAGCGGTCGCGCGCTGCGGGAATAGCCCTCAGACACGTGCGCGAAATCGCGGCGCATCAGAGTCCGGGAGCAGCCGCCGCGGCGCGATCTGGTAGACGCCGCGCCCCCCCAGAGCCAGGGCGCTCGGCGGCGACGCAAAAAGAACTCCAAAGGCTTCGTCCAGAACATTGAGGCCGCCGGCATAGGCGCCAAAGGCCGGCAGCACAATGCGGGCGCCGTCTGTCGCAAAGCAGCGGCGCCGTTGCGACCCGCATTCGGTTCGAATGCGCGCGCAGGGATGAAGGTGGCCGCTTACCTCGCCGCGCGCCGGCCCCGCTGCGGGCTCATGTCTCAGGCGAAGCGGTCCGACGGTAAGCTCGACATGCGCCTCGCCGGGAAAGACCGCAGGCGCAGCAGTGTCATGATTGCCAAGAATCCAGACCCAGCGATGGGCGCCGGTCAGCGACTTGAGGAGCGCGACGTCCTCGCCGTCGAACCGCGCTTCTGCATCGTCGTCATGAAACGCGTCGCCAAGCGAGATGACTGCGCGCGGACTGAATCGTCGGCACAAGGCGATGAGCCGCAACAGGGTCGTGCGCGTGTCATAGGGCGGCAGCAATATGCCGCGTTGCGCATATGAGGAGCCCTTTTCGAAGTGAAGATCGGCGACGATCAGCGTTTCCTCGGCCGGCCAGTACAGCGCGCCCATCGGATGGGCGAGGAGCTTTTCGCCGCAAAGCTCGATGATGGCGCAATCTGTCAACGCTGCATCCCTGCATCGATCACAGCGTCGGCCGCTTCCTTCAGAAGCGCCTCATGAGCCTCGCCGACTATCGTCGTTTTGTTTATTTCGAGCATCACCGGTACGGCAAGAGGCGTGACCCTGTCGAGCGCACCGTGTCGGATGCGCCCCCTCACGCGCGCCAGCAAGCCCGATAGCCGCGCGAGATCGAGAAAGCCGCCGGCGGCGTCGCGCCAGGCCGCTTTTAACAGAAGATGATCGGGTTCGTGTTCGCGCAGAACGTCGTAAATGAGATCGGCCGAGAAGGAGACCTGCTTTCCGGATTTCTCCTGTCCGGGATAGCGCCGGTCGATAAGACCGGCGATGACGGCGCAGTCGCGGAATGTGCGCTTCATCAACACGGATTCCTGCAGCCAGGATTCAAGATCGTCCCCGAGCATGTCTTCGTCGAAGAGCGCGTCGGGATCAACGCCGCCGAGATCGCGTCGTCCCCACACCGAGAGGGAATATTCGGTGGGCGTGAAGCCAAGAGGCTGAAGCCCCTGCCGTTCGAGACGCCGCGTCAGGAGCATGCCGAGGGTCTGATGCGCCAGCCTGCCGTCAAACGGATAGCACACAAGAAAGAACCGGCCGCAATGAGGGAATGTCTCGACAAGGAGTTCGTCCGCCGCCGGTATCGAGGAGACCTCCTGCTGCAGTTCGAGCCATTCCCGCAGCGAATCGGGCATCGACTCCCAACGCCTTCGGTCCGCGATCATGCGGCGCACGCGGTCGGCCAGATAAGTGGTGAGCGGAAATTTTGCGCCGTTCCAGGTTGGGATCCTCGGCTGCTCAGTCGGCGCTCGGGTCACGAGCGCATCCGTTCCCGCCATGGCCTCAAAGCGGAGTATTTCTCCCGCGAAGAGAAAGGTATCGCCCGGCGCCAGGCCATCGACAAACCATTCCTCCAGCGTCCCAAGCTTTCGACCGGGCCTGCGAACGGTTCCGCCGGCAAGGCGGATATTCACGGCCGGGGCTTCGACGATCGTGCCCACATTCATGCGGTATTGACGGGCCGTCGCTGCGTTGCGGACCCGATAGAGGCCGTCAGGCCCTCTTACAATGCGCCGGAACCGGTCGTAGGTCCGGAGCGCATATCCGCCGCAGGCCGCGAATTCCAGCGCCTTATCGAAATCGGCGCGCGCCAAGCCGCGATAAGGCGCTGCCGAGATGATTTCCCGGTAGAGATCGTCCGGCTCGAAGGGCGCGGCGCAGGCCATGCCAAGGACATGCTGGGCGAGGACGTCAAGAGCGCCTTCGCGTTCAAGCTCCCCATCAAGCGCGCCCTCTTCGAGGGCGTCGCGGGCGGCGAGACATTCGAGAACCTCAAAGCGGTTTCCCGGAACAAGCAACGCGGATGAAGGCTCGTCCATGCGGTGGTTTGCGCGACCGATGCGCTGGGTCAGCCGGCTCGCGCCCTTCGGCGCGCCCATCTGGATGACAAGATCGACGTCGCCCCAGTCTATGCCGAGATCAAGCGTCGAAGTGCAAACAACTGCGCGCAATGCGCCGCGCGACATCGCCGCCTCAACCTTGCGCCGCCGCTCCACATCAAGAGAGCCATGATGCAGCGCGATCGGCAGGCCGTCATCGTTCATCGACCACAGGGCCTGAAATGTCATTTCAGCCTGGCTGCGCGTGTTTACGAATACGAGAGCAAGGCGCGCCTTACGGATGGCGTCATAAACTTCACCAAGGGCGTGACGCGCGGAATGACCCGACCAGGGGATCCGGCCCTCTGATTGGTGCACGCGCACGATGGGTTTCGCGCCCGTGGCGGCGCCAATGAGCTCGGCCGGCGCCGACGCCCCCGACGAGAGAAAGCGCAGCAGCGGCGCGGGATCCGGGACTGTCGCCGAGAGCCCTGTCGTCCGCAGGAGTGGCGAAAGCCGTTTCAACCGCGAGAGACCGAGCGCGAGGAGGTCGCCGCGCTTCGATCCGATCATGGCGTGCAGTTCGTCCAGAATAAGTACCTTCAGTGTACTGAAGAGCTTCCCGGACTGCGGAGTGGAGATGAGCAGCGCCAGCTGCTCGGGCGTAGTCAGCAGCATGTCCGGCGGGGCGAAGCGCTGACGCTGACGACGCGCCGACGGCGTGTCGCCGGTCCGCGTCTCTACCGTGATATCAAGCGACATCTCGCGAATCGGCGTTCCGATATTGCGGGCGATATCGACAGCAAGCGCCTTGAGGGGCGAAACATAAAGCGTATGGAGTCCGCCGCCTCGCCCTGCCCCCCGCTCATGCAGTTCGATAAGGCTCGGGAGGAAACCCGCTAGCGTTTTTCCGCCGCCAGTCGGCGCGATCAGGAGACAGGAGGCTCCGCGGCGCGCGGCCTCGAGGCATGCGGATTGATGCGGGCGCAGCGACCAGGCTCGCGCGGCGAGCCAGTCAGAAAAAATCTTTGGAAGGAAAGTCGGCGCAGTCTCCTCCGGCATGGATGGCATGCCGGTCTCAATCAGGCGGCCGAGAGAACGCCTTTTTCCGCAAGCATCTTCTTCAGTTCGCCGGTTTCGAACATTTCACGGACGATATCGCAGCCTCCGACAAACTCGCCCTTTACATAGAGCTGCGGGATCGTCGGCCAGTCCGAATAGTCCTTGATCCCCTGGCGGATCTCCGCACGGGCGAGCACGTTCTCCGCGCCGTAATCGACGCCGAGAAAATCGAGGATCTGCACGACCGCCGCCGAAAATCCGCATTGCGGGAACTGGGGCGTGCCCTTCATGAAAAGCATCACAGAATTGCCATCGATCTTCTGCCTGATTTCGGCAAGCACGGGATTCTCGCTCATGGGGCCTCGCTGCAGCAGACAGGCTTGTAGCTATGGCCCCGACCTCCCAGCGTCAAGGTCGCAGAGCGCTCCGATCCGGGGCGGCACGGGCTTCGCCGCCCCATCGAGCGTTTCCTCCAGCCGCTTCAGGCTTGTCGTGGTCGTCACCGCTATGTCGATATCGGCGTTGGCCCGGACAAAGGCGAGCGCCGCCTGCGCCGGCGTCAATCCATTGAACGACTCCAGAATGGCGCGGGCGGCCCGGGCGCGCACGATCTCCTGGCGGTTTCTGGCGAGCGCACGCGCAATGCGCCAGACGTCGGCAGCAGTCCCGGCCCGGAAAAAGCCGCGACGATAAAGACCCTGCGCAAGGGGGGCGATGGCGACAACGCCGATGCCGCGCGCCTTCGCTCTCGCGAATACCAAAGCGTGCTCCGGGCGAAGGAAATTGTAGACGCCCATGATGACGTCAGCGCCAGCCTCCAGTGCATCATCGAGGCCAGGGCCTTCGCCGCAGACCCCCCAGCGGGCGACCTTGCCCGCTTCGCGCAGCTTCGCCAGCACCGGCAACGACTGCGCCAGTTCGGCCCGTGACGGACCGTGCAGGTAGAGAAGGTCCAGACGATCGCGCCCAAGGCGGCGCAGACTTGCATCGACATCGGCCCGGATCGCGGTCTCGCCGAAATCCTTGCGGCTTGTGCCGGAGTCATAGCGCGTGCCCGTCTTCGTACTGACGAACACCGGCTCGCCGAATTCCCTCAATGCAACGCCGAGCCGCCTCTCAGCTTCGCCGCCCGCGTAGAAGCCGGCCGTATCGACATGACGAACGCCGCGCTCGAGCGCCCTCAAGAGCACTGCGCGCGCGCGCGCCTCGTCAAACCAGCCCATGCCCCAGGCCCCGGAACAGCCGAATCCGAGGCGCAGCGGAAAGCTGAAATCAGCAAGGGACATGGCCTTGTGTCGCTGGTGCGCGGCCCCGGCGCAACCGTGCCTGGCGGCTAGGGATACGATGCCGCCTTCGGTTCAGTCGCTGGTGCGGTATCGGCCATCATCTCCGCCGCGAGCGCCCTCCGATAGCTGGCCAGCGCCAGTTCGGCATTCGCCTTGAGCTCGAGCAGCCGATCGACCTCCGCCTGCTCCACGGCGCGCTGTTCATGCAGGATCCGCAATTCGGCGCTGAGCTCATTGCGTTCGGATCGCGGCGTCATTGAGGACAGGCGCCGCGTCTCGACCTCCATGATGCGGCGCTTGATCTGCCAGAGATCCTTGTTGACGTCGCTGGCCGCCTGCGCTGCCGCGATCGCGTCTCGCTCAAGTTCAAAAAGTCGTTCGCCCTTGCTGAAAGCGCTCAGGAAGGCGTCCGCAGCCTCGCCGCTGCACACCCCGGCATAGGTCTCGCCGCGAGCGCCCGCAGCAAAGCCCGACTCCGCCGAACAATAGACGGAGGGCGACACAAGGGCGACGTTACGGGCAGGGTTCAATCGGGCGCCCGCGGCAGGCGACTGGCAGCGCGCTGGCGCTTGGCCGGAGAACGATGCTTCGCAGCCGCCGCCGGCCCCGGCGCAGGCAGGCAGGGCCAGGGCGCAGCAAATCAGGATTAGCCTTGTCGCCACGCAAGAGCCTTTCAAAGCAAATGCAACCAGAACCTTAAACGCTCGTGGTTAAGACGCTCTTTTAGGCATCTTCTCGTGATTCAAGGGATTTCAGCCAGGAACCATCACCCGACCTTCGCCGATCGGCCAGCCTCACCCGGAATTTACTCGTTTCGGGTGCGCAATAACAATGTCCGTCATCTAAAAGGCGAGAAAGCTCAGTTTTGGGGGCTCATTGGCATCCTTCACCTAGAGCTTCGCGCCTTAATTCGGAATCAAGGCGCTCGATCAAGCTCCTGATTGTCGCGGCGTTTTCGCGCAAAACCGCATACACTCCTGCGCACGCCGCTCTGGCGACTACGGCGCGGTTGCGCCACGGCTCCAATTTTGAGACTCTGGATGGCGGAAGGGTTCTTTCATGCGATTGGTGGTGTGGGTCTTGGGCGTCGCGGCGTTGGCGCTAGCGGCGTATTTCCTGTCCGTTATCATCCCGGTTTCAGGAACGTTCCAGCGCCTTGACGATCGGCTGGTGGACCGGTGCCGTTCAGTGACCGTGTTTCCGGGCACGGAGGATGTCACCATCGACCCCGAGAGCAATCTTGCTTACGTGTCGGCGGACGACCGGCGGGCGGCCTTCGCGGGCAAGCCGGTGCAGGGCGGCATCTACGTTTTCGACGTCGATAACCCCGAGGTGGTGACCAAAGTCTCGTCAGACGATTTCGGACCCTTCCATCCGCATGGAATCAGCCTCTGGCGCGGCCAAGGTCAAAAGCGCCTCTTCGTCATCAATCACGCGCCTGAGGGCGAGAAGGTCGAGATTTTCGACGTCGGGGTGCAAGGCGCGCTCACTCATCTTGAGTCGGTCTCGTTTGAGGCGATGCATTCGCCGAACGATGTGCTCGGCGTCGGCCCGCGTCAGTTCTACGCCACAAATGACCGAGGCTACGACACGGGCGTCATGTCGACGCTCGAAGCCTGGTTCGCCCTTCCCTTTTCGAGTCTCGTCTATTTCGATGGCGAGAAAGGCGCCAAGGTCGTTGAGGGCCTGGTTTACGCCAACGGGGTAAACCAAACCCTTGATGGCAAGGCGCTCTATGTCGCAGAGTTCCTTAAGCGCCGCATCAATGTCTTCACGCGCGATCCCGAAACGGGGGCGCTGACCCTGAAAAAGCGGCTCAAAGTCAAAACCAATCCCGACAATATCGAGGTGGCGAGGGACGGCGGGGTCTGGGTTGGCGGCCATCCGCGCGTTTTCGACTTCCTGAAACATGTCCGGGATCCCAAGCACCCGGCGCCGTCGCAGATCGTCCGTGTCTATCCGCACACCGGTGAAAACAAGGTCTTCTTCGTCGATACCAAGGGCCGCCTCAACGCCTCGAGCGTCGGGGCGATCTGGGACGAGACTCTGATTGTCGGCTC
>CAYTVQ010000055.1:0-12532 GCA_964441615.1 uncultured Caulobacterales bacterium
GCACCGAGGTGCATTTGGCGAGAATGGTGATGCCCCGCTCCTGCTCGATGGCGTTCGAATCCATCGACTTGCCGGCCTGCTCGGACCCGGCGCGCACGGCCCCGGACTGGCGCAGCATCTCATCGACCAGCGTCGTCTTGCCGTGATCGACATGGGCGATGATCGCGATATTGCGGAGGGGGGTGGTCATGCGGGGGATTGCTGCGCTGCAAAAGCGGGGCCTCCCTGCCCGGTTTTCCGCAGGCGCGCAAGGCCGCACCCGCCTCAGGCGGCGGGCGGCCGCAGGTAAAGTTCGTCGAAACGAGCGACAATCCGTGCCAGAATCGAGACCGCCAGCGTCTCGGGATCGCGCTTGGCGGCAGTGAGGCCAATCGTGAGCGCGACCGGCGCGCCCGTCGCAGCGGATGTGACAGAGGCCATCACAGTGAAGCTAAGGCATCGCGTCCCGGTCCGTCGCCGAGGCCTGGTAAACAATGCCGGAAGTGTTCTCGGGCGTGTTCGCTGCGCCGGGGCTCGTGAAAACCGGGCGAAAATTCCACTGCGCAGAGGCTTCGCCGGCGAACAGTCCCGAAACGAAAATGATTGAAAGTAGAAAACCGACCCGCATCGCATCCCCTCGCCTGGCTGCCAGCCCTTGACCCGGGGATTGGAGCCGGCTTTGACCGCAAGCCTGCCAAGTTCGTAGACTAAAACCCCATCAATCCGAAAGTTCGAATGACCCCCAAGGAGAAACTCCGCGAAGACTTCAAGCGCGCCCTTGTCCAAACCACGCGCGCGCTGTCGGCGCTGCCCGATGTCGAGGTCGCCTTCGGCGGCGAGCATGCGCAGGTGCAGGGCAAAAAGGCGCGCATTCCGCTCCCCGCCCGCGTTCTGGACCCGGAGTCTGCTGCGATCGCACGCGGCGAGGCGGACGCCGCAGCGCTTCGTCTCGCGCATCACGATGAGCGCGCTCACCGGCGCCTGGCGCCGAAGGGCGCGGATGCGCAGGCCCTCTTCGCGGCGCTCGAAAATGTTCGCTGCGAGGCGATCGGCGCGCGCGCGCTCAAGGGTGTTGGTGACAATCTGGCCGCGGCGCTGGACAAATCGATCTCCGACAGAGGCCTCGACAAGGGCGACGACGCCCCGCACCTCGCAGAGGCCGCCGTCCTCCTTGTCCGGGAGCGACTCATGGCGCGCCCTTCGCCGAAGAGCGCCAGCCGCATTCTCGATTACTGGCGCGAGGAAGTCGAACGACGCGCCGGCGCAGCGCTTGACCGGCTGGCGGCGAATGAGGACCTTTCGGACCAGGCCGCCTTCGCGAGGCTCGCGCGCAACATGATCCGCGACCTCCATCTCGACGAGGAGGGCGGCGAGGACAGAGGCGAGGAAAAATCGGAGGGAGAGGAGAATCAGGACGAACAGCAGGAGAGTTCGCAAGACGATGAAAACGGCGTCGCCGATCTCCCCGAAGACGGCCTTTCTGAAAGTTCCGATGAACAGGACGGCGACAGCGAGTTCACCGAGGAGCAGCTTGAGCAGGCTGAAGACTCCGACGGCGCGGCCGAGAATGCGAAAATCTCCTCAATTCGCGCCCGCTTCGAGGGCGACAGCGGCGAGGTCTATAGGGCCTACACGACGCAGTACGACGAGATCGCCGATGCGTCTGAACTTTGCGATGTCGAGGAACTCGCCAGGCTCCGGCGCACGCTCGACCGTCAGCTTGAGAATTTCCATACCGTCGTGGCCCGCCTCGCGAACAAGCTGCAACGGAAACTGCTGGCCCAGCAAAATCGTAGCTGGGACTTCGACCTGGAGGAAGGCGTACTTGACGCCGCGCGCCTGTCGCGAGTCGTCGTCGATCCGATGCAGCCCCTCTCCTACAAGCAGGAGCGCGAGCACGAGTTCCGGGACACGGTCGTAACGCTTCTTATCGACAATTCCGGATCAATGCGCGGACGTCCAATCACGATCGCGGCGATCTGCGCCGACATTCTCGCGAGAACGCTCGAACGCTGCGGCGTCAAGGTCGAAATCCTCGGCTTCACGACGCGCGCATGGAAGGGCGGCGAGGCGCGCGAAAAGTGGGTGCGCGATGGACGCCCTGCAAAACCCGGCCGACTCAACGATCTTCGCCATGTCATCTACAAGGCCGCCGACGCGCCCTGGCGGCGCGCACGCACATCGCTTGGCCTTATGATGAAAGAGGGCCTCCTCAAGGAAAACATCGACGGCGAGGCGCTGCTATGGGCGCATGACCGCCTGATGGGCCGCCCGGAAGCGCGCCGCATCCTCATGGTCATCTCAGACGGCGCGCCCGTCGATGACACAACGTCTTCGGCGAATGGCGGCGCCTATCTCGAACGCCACCTGCGTGATGTCATCGCGCGCATCGAAAACCGCTCGCCGGTCGAGCTTCTCGCCATCGGCATCGGCCACGACGTGACGCGCTATTACCGCCGCGCGCTCACCATTGTCGATGTCGAGCAGCTCGGCGGCGCCATGGTCGATAAGCTCGCCGAACTTTTCGATGAGGATCGCAAGCAACATTGACGGCGGCCGGAACCGCTGCGGGCTTGGCGCTACGCCAGCGCGGCGACAAGCTCCGGCCCGTCATTCCTTGCGCTGTTGACAGCCTTCGAGACCGGGTGAAAGCGCCAGAAGCCGGCTTTCGGCGCGACGAGGAGACTTGTCGTCATGGCGGCGTCGCGTTCGTTGGTCTCCAGCCAAAATGTGTAGGCGTCGCGCCGGATGACGACCGGCTCGCGATCATGCAGATCGAAAAGGTCTGGCCCGGCGCCCGTCGTGATGACGGCGACGGTGTCGATCTCGCCGCCATCGCGGTCATGCGCGGTTTCCCAGACGCCCGCGAACGATGCGATCTCGCCGTCCGCGCGCACGATATTGTAAGGCTGCTTGGCGCCGGCGACGCCCTTCCACTCGTAAAAGCCGGTTGCGGGCACGAGACATCTCCGGCGCCTGAAGGCGTTACGGAATGACGGTTTCGTCTCAATGCCTTCGGCTCTGGCGTTGATCAGAGGGCGGACGGCCAGCTTGTCGAGGAGGTCCTTCTTAGCGAAGGAGGGAATGAACCCCCAGCGCATCAGCCTGTGGGCGCGCTCCCGCCTTTCGCTTAGACAGATGACGGAAATCGGCTGCGTCGGGCAGATATTGTAGCGCGCGGGAAGATTATCTCTGATGTCGAGGTCGAATTCGCGACCGAGGCGCTCCGCCGGCGCCGCCTGGTGGTATCGTCCGCACATGGGGCGAGTATCGTCGCCGCCGCGTTCCAGCGCAACCTCAGGGTCGGCGGGGACTTCGTCCCGGTGCGGCCTTTTTCACCAGGCGCTCGAAAGGCTTGCCGAAGACGGCATGGCTGTGAATCGCCTCGTCAGTTGCGCCGAGGCCCGTATAGAAGCGGCGCGCTGGAATGTTCCGCGGCATGGAGGCCCACCACATGTGAGTCGCCCCGCGCCTCTTCGCCCCCGCGGCGACAGCGGCCATGAGTTTGGTGGCGACGCCTCCCCGCCGCCAGCCCTCGGCGACATAGAGATCGACGATATAGACGCCGCGCTCGCCGAAATCCGTCGTGAAGGAGTCGTGACTGAGCGCATAGCCGATCATCGGGCGCCCCGCGCCTCGCGCATGCGCGACATGCGCCGTCATGAAGGCGTTGCCGCCGAACAGCGCCGCACGAAAATTCCGCAGATTGAGGCGCCCCGTCGGCAGGCCGGAATGCGCGTTCAATGCGTCGCAGAGCGCGACTAGCGCGTTGAGGTCTCCGGGCGCCGCGATACGTACGGCGAATCTCTTCGTCATGGAGCGGACGAAACTCCTTTCGGCCCGGCCAGCTCCTTGATGATGATCGACCAGTGCCTGAGGCCGCCGAAAAAGGCGTCAACGGGCAAGCGTTCATTAAGGCCGTGGGCGAAGCCATCCTCCTCCCGCATGAAGATGGCCGAGACCCCGTAGGTGGGCACGCCTGCATTGCGGAAATGCATGCCGTCCGTGCCGCCCGACTCCATATAGGTGACGATCGGCGTCGCGGGATAGCGCGCGTGAACGGCCTTGGCGACCGCTGCGAGCACATCCTGGCGAGGCGGGCTGATCGGACTGACCGTCGGCTCATCCACGACCTTCACCGCAACGGCTTCGTTCCCTATCGCCTTCGCGATCGCGCCCCGCACGTCATCAACCGTCATGCCGGGGAAGATGCGGCAGTTGACATTGGCCGTCGCGGTCTGCGGCAGAGCGTTCGGCGCATGGCCGGCCTTGAGCTGTGTCGCGACGCATGTCGTCTGCGTGAGTCCGACATAGGCTGGATCGGCAGCGATTCTTGCGGCCGCCCTCATGTCCTTGGGGTTCTTCGCAAACGCGATCATGGCCTTGCCGAGATCGCCGCCAAGTCCGGCCCCTGTGACAGCAAAGGACTGAAGCGTGATCTCGTTCGACATGATAGGAAATTTGAGCGCCCGCACCTTTTCAAGCGCGTCGGCGAGATCGTAGATCGCATTGTCAGGGCGCGGACGCGATGAATGACCGCCCTGGTTGACCGCGGTGACCTCAAAGTCTGCGTAGGTTTTCTCCGCGGCCTGCACGCCATAGACCACGGGCTTGCCGTCGGCGCCCATCGAGCCCCCGCCGGCGTCGGTGTTGAGGGCGAATTCAGCGCCCGCAAGCTCCGGATCGGCGGCGAGCGCGCGCGTGGTGATCATGTTCGACTCTTCGTCGCCCGTGAACACGATGATGAGATCGCGATCGGGGACAAAACCCTCCTTCTTCAGACGGATGAAGGTCTGCGTGAGGTTCGCGACGCCATACTTGTTGTCCGTGACGCCGCGGCCGAAAAAAAAGCCGTCCTTCTCGGTGAGGTTGAACGGGTTGAGCTCCCAGTCTTCGGGGAGCGCGTCCACAACGTCCATATGCGCGAGAAAGAGGATCGGTTTTTTGCGCGACGACCCGTCGCCACGATAGCGCGCGATCAGCGACGCCGTCTCGCCTGATTTCCTTATCTCTATGTCCTTCTTGGCGAAGCCTGCCTTCCTGAACTCGCCGGCAAGGTAGGCGGCCATGGCGGGCACTTTCCCCTGGCCCTCCGCCGTGCGCATCGAAATGATGGTGCGGAAGATCTCGAGCGCCCGAGCGTCATCGGCCGATAGCTGTGGCTCCTGCGCCAGCGCCGGGGCGATCATGAACATTACGGCGGCTGCCGCCGCAAAGCATCTGGGAGCCATGGGACCCTCTTCGAAAGAGGCGCGGACCTTAGCGCGGCGCGCGCAAAAGTGTAGGCGTCAGCGGAAAAAAACCGCACGACGCAGAATGCTGGCGCTGCCGCGTCAGTGGCTCGCAGCCTCGGTCGGCGCCGAAGCTTTGTGGGGCGCGGTCGGGTGCCATCCTACTATCGAGAGCATCGCGAAGAAGCCGACAACATAACCGAGCGCGATCCACCACCCGTGACGCACCCACCGAAACACCGATTTCGCCTCGGGGTAGAGGTTTGAAATCGCGACGCCCGCCGTGGAGCCGAACCATACCATCGACCCGCCATATCCGACACAGAAGGCAAGAACCCCCCAGTCAAAACCGCCCTGCTTCAAAGCCAGCGCTGTCAGGGGAATGTTGTCAAACACGGAGGAAACGAAGCCAAGGCCAAGAGCGCTCTGCCAGCTCGGCAGCGGAAGCTTCTCGACCGGCATCAGCGAGGCGCAGAGCACCAAGGACATGAGGAACAGCGTTCCCTTGATGCTCGCGGCAGCGACGCCGAGATTTGGGCGTCTCACGATGGACGCAACCACGATGGCGACCCACACGGCCACGCCGATCACGGGCATCACATCGAGCAGATGCGGCGCGTAAATATTGGCGCCGGCGTTTGCTCCGATCGCCATGACCAGAATGAAGGCGACTATTCCTACCCGGGCCCAGTCCACCTTCAGGTCCTCGTCGCGATGCTTCTTGATCGGCGAATGCCGCTGCTGCACCAGGGAAAGGGGGATGGCGAACACCACGAACGCCGCAACCGCCGCGATATAGGCCGGCAGGACAACCAGGGGCGAGATGCCGTCGATCCACATCATGGTCGTGGTCGTGTCGCCGACCACAGAGCCGGCGCCCCCGGCATTGGACGAGGCGACAATCGCTGCGAGATAGCCGATATGCACCTTTTCAAAGACATGCTTGGCGACAACGCCGCCAATCAGGGCGGCCGCGATATTGTCGAGAAATCCCGACATCACAAAAATCATCCCGAGCAGCGCGAGGCCGCCCAGCCAGTCGTCCGGGAGGATCCGCGGAATGGCGTCCGGGGCCTTGCTGTCCTCGAAATGGCGCGCCAGCACGGCGAAGCCGAGAAGCAGGAGGATGAGGTTGGAAATGATGATCCGCTCATGCCAGAGATGGCCGAGAAGACCCCCAATCCCTGGTCCGGACGGAAAGCCCGTGAAGACGAATTTGTAGGCGATGATGGTCAAAAGGCCGGTCACCGCCACCGTGAAGGTGCGGTGGTGAAAAAAGGCCACCCCCGTCAGGGTCGCCGCAAACAGCAGAAATTCCAGCGGAATCCCGAGAATCTCTGGCCCGCCGGCTACGGTATGACCCGAACCGGCTTCCGCCGCCATCGCTTGCGCCATCGCCCCGCCGTCCCTCTTTCCGACGCGGCGTTCCTAGGCGGCGATCGGCGCGCGCGCAACCCCTGATAGGCGGACGCGATCACGCAGAGCCGACTCCTCCTATCGGAGCCGTGACGGCATGCTCCGTAGGCGCACGATCATGGTCTTTGTGACGTGCGTGCGGGTGCCAGCCCAGCACAAAAAGAAGCGCGAAGAAGCCGACGACATAGGCGATCACCACCCAGAATCCATGCATCAGCCAGCGGACGGCTGATTTCGCCTCCGGATAGATATTGGAGATGGCGACCCCGGCGGAGGATCCGAACCAGACCATCGAACCGCCGAACCCGACCGCATAGGCAAGGACGCCCCAGTCGTAACCGCCCTGCTTCAGAGCGAGCGCCGTCAGCGGAATGTTGTCGAAGACGGCCGAGACGAAGCCGAGACCAAGCGAGGTCTCCCAGGTCGCCGGCGGCAGCTTCTCAACCGGCATCAGCGACGCACAGGTGACAAGGGCAAGCAGGAACAGCGTCCCCTTGATGCTGTCGAAAGCGACCTTGAGATTTGGCCTCCGCACGATGGCCGCGACGAGAATCGCCGTCCACACGCCGATGCCGATGACAGGATACATGTCGAGGAGATGCGGGGCGTATATGTTGGCGCCGGCGTTGGCGAAAATGGCGCATATCAGGATGAAACCGACCACGCCAACGCGGGTCCAGTCGATCTTGAAGTCGCCTTCGCGATGCTTCTGGATCGGCGAATGGCGCTGCTGGATAATGGACAGCGGGATCGCAAAGACGATGAAGGCCACAACCGCTGCGATATAGGCGTGCAGCACGTCCAGCGGCGAGACCCCGTCAATCCACATCATCGTTGTTGTGGTGTCGCCGACGACGGAACCCGATCCCCCCGCGTTGGAGGCGGCGACGATGCCCGCGAGATAGCCGATATAGACCTTCTTGAAGACGTGCTTGGCGACGACCCCGCCGATAAGTGCTGCGGCGATATTGTCCAGAAAGCTCGAAAACACGAAGACCATGCCGAGAAGCGCAAGGCCGCCGAGCCAATTGTCGGGAAGGACGCGCGGCATCGCGTCCGGCGCTCGGCTGTCCTCGAAATGCCGCGACAGCACGGCGAATCCAAGAAGCAGGAGGCCGAGATTTCCGAGCACCACACGCTCATGCCACATATGGGCCTGGAGCCCCGCGAAGCCCGCTCCCTCGTTGAAGCCTGTAAACAGGAACTTGTAGGCGATGATGGCGGCGAGGCCGGTCAGCGCGACCGTGAACGTCCGGTGATGGAACAGCGCGACGCCAAGGAGTGTGAACCCGAACAGAAAAAACTCGGCGGGAATTCCGTAAACCTGGAATCCTGGGGAAGCCCTGGCAGGGCCTTCAGCCGCCAGTGTTTGGCTTCCAACAAGAAACACGGCGCCCATGACCGCGATCGCGGAGGAAATCCGCGCGGAGTTGTTCATAGAATATTGCCCTTTGCCCGGCCCCTCAGACCGGGCCGGAAGTTACTCCGGCGGATAGTTGGGCGCAATCTGCGCCGATCGGGGATTCGGGCGTTGCGGCCGTACCCGCCTCAAGCTATCCCCGGCCCCATCGACTCCCATTCTCCACGAGCAGGTTTCCCATGAAGGCGCGCATCCACATCACCCTGAAGCCGGGAGTCCTCGATCCCCAGGGCAAAGCAATCGAGGGCGCGTTGAAGGGCCTTGGTTACAGCGGCGCCTCCGCGGTGCGCCAGGGGAAAGTCATCGAACTGACCGTGGATGAAACGAACGAAACCGCCGCGCGCGCGCAGGTCGACGAGATGTGCAGGAAGCTTCTCGCCAATCCGGTGATGGAGAACTACTCAATCGAAATCATTTCTTAGGCGCCGTTGCTGCGACATATGAAGCCCTCAGTCATCGTCTTCCCCGCTTCCAATTGCGATCGCGACGCCGCCATGGCCCTCGAGCAGGCGACCGGCAAAAAGGCCGCCATGGTCTGGCATCAGGAGGTCAACCTTCCGGATACGGACCTGATCGTACTGCCTGGGGGCTTTTCCTATGGCGACTATCTGCGCTCAGGCGCGATGGCCGCGCGCTCGCCAGTGATGCGTGCGGTTATCGAAAAGGCGAAAGCGGGCGTGCCGGTCGTCGGCATCTGCAACGGGTTCCAGATTCTGACCGAGGCAGGACTGCTTCCTGGCGCGCTGCTGCGCAATGCTGGGCTCAATTTCGTCTGCCGCATGACGACGCTGACCGTCGAGAACAGCCAGTCGATTTTCACATCGGCCTTCGCCAGGGGGCAGTTCTTGAACTTCCCGGTCGCCCATCATGACGGCAGTTATTTTGCTGACGACGAGACCCTGAACCGGCTTGAGGGCGAAGGCCGCATCGCCTTCCGCTATGTCGATAATCCGAATGGGTCAGCCAGAAATATCGCGGGCATACTCAACGATGGCGGCAATGTCCTTGGCCTGATGCCGCATCCAGAAAGGGTCATCTCACCCTTGCTCGGCGGCGTCGACGGCGCATTGTTTTTCAAGGGAATTGTCGGGAGCATCGGCGGGCAGCCCGTCCGCTAGGCGCCGTCCGTCGCGCTTTCCCAAAGCCCCCCAATTATGCGATAAGTGCTTCCGTTCTGGAGCGGGGGGCCGCGATGGGCATGGTGCGCTTGGCAGGCGATCTTTCGCCGGACCTACAGAGCGAACTGAACCGGGAAATCGCCGGCGAGACCTTGAAATGGGCTGGCCGCGCCGCGGGCGGGCCCGAGCGCGCCGAGGGCTTCGCTGTCATCGTCGCCGGCGCGCTGATCACCGGACTCAATCTGCAGGGTTTTTTGACTGCGCTCGGCGCGCTGATTGATTTCGTCGAACTCGGGCGGCTGCCAGCGGGGGGCTACGGCGCGTTCGGCGCGTCGCTGCTGGCCTTTTTCGCCGGCCTGGCCTTGGTTGCATTCGGTCTTCGCTTCCTCGCGGGATCACGCCGTACAGTCTGGGCCATCACCGATGCGCGGATGTTGCGCGTGATCGCCGGACGCGACGCGTGCTGCGACTGGAGAAAGGGCGACATCCTGGATGTGCGGCGTCTCAATTGGGAAGACCCCGCCCGACGCGCTCTTGCGGTGACGGCGCGCGAGGGGCGCGGCGACATGGGCCTGGTCATGACCGGCAAGGCCGATCTTGAGGCGGCCGATCGCGCCCTCGCCGAGCTTACGGCCTGACATTGGACGGCCTCCCGCGCAGCACGCGCCTTGCTCGCCCGCCTTCGTACTCGCAGCGAGACTCCCGGCTTTATATCTGCAGATCATCCTTTGGCTGCGGGGCGCTACGCCTTAGTCTTATCGACGACGCAAGGGGACAATATTCATGAACAAACTGACCTTCGCCGGCCTCGCCGCGCTGTCGCTCGCCGGTTGCGGCAAGCAGGAGAAGGGGCCAGCGGCCGCCAAACCGTTCGAGGAGACCCTTCTCGAAAAACTGCTGGACGCCAAGAAGGGCGATGTCATCGAAGTTCCGGCCGGAACCTTTCATTTCGACAGGTCGCTCAGCCTGACCGCCAGCGGCGTCACGATACGCGGCAAAGGCATGGACAAGTCCATCCTGTCGTTCAAAGGCCAGAAGCAGGGCGCTGAAGGCCTCCTCGTGACGGCTGATGATTTCACGATTGAGGATGTCGCCATCGAAGATTCAAAGGGCGACGCGCTGAAGGTCAATGAGGGCAAGAACATTGTGATCCGCCGCGTGCGGACCGAATGGACGGATGGCCCGAAGACCGAGAACGGGGCCTACGGAATCTATCCCGTACAGACGACCAATGTCCTGATCGAAGGCAGCATCGCCATCGGCGCGTCGGACGCCGGCATCTATGTCGGCCAGTCCAGGAACGTCGTGGTCCGGAACAACACGGCTGAACGCAATGTCGCCGGCATTGAGATCGAGAACACGTTCGACGCAGACGTGTACGACAATGTCGCAACCGGCAACACTGGCGGCCTGCTCGTCTTCAACATGCCGAACCTCGCTCAGCCAGGCGCCCGCACGCGCATCTTCAAAAACCGCATCACAGAGAACAACCATCCGAATTTTGGCCTTGAGGGGACCACAGTGCGCAATGTGCCCGCAGGCTCAGGCATCATCGTCCAATCCAACGATCAGGTCGAAATCTTCGACAATGACATCATCGGCAACAAGACGGGGAGCGTCCTCATCGCTTCGGTTTATTCTTCGGGCCTTTCAACCGAAGGGATGGCCGCAGACTTCGACGGCTATCCGGAAGGCGTCTATGTATACGGCAACCGCATGTCGGGCGGCGGCGCCGATCCCGGCAATGAGGAACTTGCAATGCTCAAACTGGCGGTCTTCGGCGCGGCGGGCGCACTTCCCGAGGTGCTCTGGGACGGCGTTGTCGATCCTGCCAAGCAGATTGACGGGGTGACGCCTGCCCATCTGCGCGTCTGCGTGCAGAATGAGGGCGCAGAAGTGTTCAGCATCAACCCTCAAAATCCGGGCCTCGTGACGGCGGCGGTCAATTGCGCGCTTGAGAAGCTTCCGCCGGTGGCGCTCGCGCCGCCCCTGAAGTGATATGGCGTGTCGCGTCGGTCAACCACACGCCGGCCGCTCTGGGCGTCGCTTGATTTCAGCTGTCATTGAGCTGCTGCGCGCGGCCGTTCGAATTCGGATGCCGTGGGGTGTGCTCGCTCTGGTCGGCCTTGCCGTGTCCGGCTGCGGCCCCGTCGAGCCCCAGGGGCCTGCATACGAGACGACCTCCTTTCCGGAAAAGCTCTCGGAATGGCGCGTGCTCTCCGCGCATGACGGCGTGCTCGAAATCTCCGGGAGCGCAATTCCCTATGATCTCGCGACACCGCTGTTCTCGGACTATGCGCTGAAACTGCGTACGGTCTCACTGCCACCGGGGACTGCGGCCGCCTATCGGCCCGACGAGGCGTTCGACTTTCCGGTTGGGGCAATCGTCACCAAGACCTTTTATTACGAAACCACGGCGGACGGCATGACCTATGGGGCCGACCACCCGGTCGTGGGCCGCCTCATGCCGCTTGCCGGCGTCAGGCTCGTCGAAACGCGCGTCCTGCACAGGCGGGCCGAAGGCTGGGTCGCACTACCCTATGTCTGGAACGCGGAGCAGACCGACGCGGTGCTGAAGCGCGCGGGCGACCTCATCGAAACAACCCTTCACCATCCCGATGGGCGCGCCGAGCCTCTCAACTATTTCGTGCCGAACGCCAACCAGTGCGCCGGCTGCCATGCGACGGACAACACGACCCGCGCCATTCGGCCGATCGGCCTTAAGGCCCGCCATCTCAACAAGCCGTCCAGTTTCGCCCCCTCTGCAAACCAGCTCGACGTCTGGCGCCTGAACGGATTGCTGGCTGGCGAGGCCGAAGGTCAGGCGCCGCGCAACGCCGTCTGGACTGATGAGAAAGAGGGTCTCAATGCGCGGGCGCGCGCCTATCTCGACATCAATTGCTCGCATTGCCACTCCGATGTCGGGCCCGCCGACACCTCAGGCCTCGACCTTCGCCCCGCGACGCCCATGGGTCCCAAGGTCGGCTATTGCAAGGGCACCATCGCGGCCGGGGCAGGCTCGGGCGGGCGGCTCTATGACATCGTTCCGGGGAGACCGGACGACTCGATTCTCCTTTTCCGGCTTGAGACCGCAGATCCCGCTGCCATGATGCCCGAACTTGGGCGAGCGGTCGTTCACGAAGAGGGCGCCGCCCTGATCCGGGCCTGGATCGCCGAAATGGCCGGGAGCTGCGGCTAGGGAGGTGACATCCGGCTTGCGCTGCGGATGATCTGAATTGACTATGACGCCCTAGGGTTGCGACCTCGACGCCTGTTGCAGGGAGCTTTAGCCGGGATATGTGGAAGCTAGGGCTGACTTTGCCGCGCCAGGGAGCAGGGATGGACTACGAATGTTTCTTCAAGGACCG
>CAYTVQ010000056.1:0-12474 GCA_964441615.1 uncultured Caulobacterales bacterium
TTCGCGCCGCATCGCCTCGATCTCGGCTTCTACCCCGGCGCGCTCGCGCGCCAGATACGCGTCGATCGCGCGGTGGAAAACTGGGTCGGCGATCCAGTGCGCCGAGCGCGTCGCAACCGGTTCGTAGCCGCGCGCGATCTTGTGCTCGCCCTGCGCGCCGGCCTCGACGCGCTGGAGGCCGCGCTCGATGGCGAACTCGATCGCCTGATGATAGCAGAGCTCGAAGTGCAGGAAGGGTAGGGTCTCCGTGCACCCCCAATAACGTCCGTAGAGCGCTTCGGCGTCGATGAAATTGAGGGCGCCGGCGATGGGGACGCCGTCGCGCTCGGCGATGACGAGAAGCAGCCGGTCGGCCATGGTTCTGGCGATGCGGCTGAAGAAATCACGCGTGAGGTAGGGCCGCCCCCATTTGCGCGAACCGGTGTCCTGGTAGAAAGTCCAGAAAGCATCCCAATGGCGCTCTTCTATCCCGGCCCCCACGAGGCGCCGGATGGCGACGCCGCTGGCCGCCTCCTTGCGCTCGCGCCTGATCTGCTTGCGCTTGCGCGACGCGAGCGCGCCGAGAAAATCGTCAAAGGAAGCATAGCCGCGATTGAACCAGTGATACTGGACCCCGCGCCGCGGCATGAATCCGGCGGCGAGGAGCGCGGCTTCGTCCGCTGCGTCGATGAAATTGACGTGTACGGATGAAGCGCCGGCGCGCCGGGCCGCCTCGATCATGGCGCGGGCAAGCATGGCCTTTCCGGCGGCCGTCTTCGCAAGAAGGCGGGGTCCCGGAACGGGCGAAAAAGGCGATGCGCAAACGAGCCTTGGGTAATAGCGTCCGCCGGCGCGCTCATAGGCCTCGGCCCAGTGATGGTCGAAAACATACTCGCCGAAGCTGTGGGCCTTGAGATACGCCGGCGCGCAGCCGGCGGCGCCGTCAAGAATGAGATGCGACGGGGTCCAGCCGGTTCCGGGTCCGACCGAGCCCGAGCCTTCCAGCGCGGCGAGAAATTCATGGGAGACGAAGGGATTGCCGGCGCATGCGTTCCATGCCGAAGGCGCGATCCCGAGCATGTCGCCGCAGGTCCGAACCCTCGCGCTGTCGCCGCCGTCCGCCATCAGACGATCTCGAACACGCCGTCGATCTCGACCGCGGCGCCGAGGGGCAGCGCCGGCGCGCCGACGGCGGCTCGGGCGTGACGGCCGGTCTCGCCGAATACAGCGACCATGAGATCAGAGCAGCCATTGGCGACTTTGGGCTGATCGGTGAAGTCGGGCGTGCAGCACACGAATGCGCCGAGCTTGACGACGCGCCGCACGCGGTCGAGGTCGCCGCCGCAGGCGATCTTCACCTGCGCAAGAAGATTGAGGCCGCAGGCGCGCGCAGCCTCCTGACCCGCTTCGAGATCGAGATCGGCGCCCAGACGTCCACGAATGAGAGCGCCGCCCGAGAAGGATACCTGTCCGGAAACGAATACCAGCTTTCCGGCCACGACATAGGGGACATAGGTCGCCACTGGGGAGACTGGCGAGGGAAGGACGATATTCAGCTCAGAGAGTCTCTTGTCGATCCGTCCGGACATGTGGCTCCTCCCTGCGATGGGCGATCAGGCATGGGATGCAAACCGGATGGCGGCGTCAACAGCTTTCATTCAGTTCGCCGCCCATGACTATCTTTTGTCATTCCCGTCCGCGCGCAATGTCCGGCCCGAGGCGATGGATGCCTGGCCGAATTTCTCACGGATGCGGTCGATGGCGGCCTCCTGCGCCGCAAGGCGCGTTTCGGGCGTCTCGAAGAGTTCGGCCTGCGGGGCCTGCGCAGCGGCGGCCAGGTCGGCATAGCCGACGCCGATCAGACGCCAATAGCGCCCTTCGTGGGCCTCGCGAAGCAGGGGCCGCGCCGCGGCGAACAGCGTGCGCGCGAGGTTGGCCGGCCGGCCGAGACTCGTGCGGCGCGTGACGAGGCGGAAGTCCGGCGATTTCAGTTTCAGCGTGACCGTGCGCCCGCAAAGCCCATCCTTCTTCATGCGGATCGAAACCTTCTCGCACAGCGCCCACAGAATGTCCTCAAGTCTCTGGAGATCGGCGATGTCGGTGTTGAATGTCGTCTCTGCCGACACCGTCTTCGCTGCGCGTGAGGGCGAGACTTCGCGCGCATCCTCGCCATGGGCGAGGCGGGCGAGTCGAAGGCCGAGTTCGCCATAGCGCCTGGCGAGGGCCGCCGGCTCCGCCTTCTGCAGATCGCCAATCGTTTGATAGCCGTCACGGGCGAGCTGTTCGGCGAAAGCGGGGCCGACGCCGAAGATCAGCCGCACGGGCTGGCGCGCAAGAAAGGCCATCGATTCCGCTCGTCCGATGACGGAGAATCCTTCGGGTTTGTCGAGGTCGGAGGCGATCTTGGCGAGGAACTTGTTGTAGCTGAGGCCAACCGACACAGTAACGCCGATCTCCCGCCTGATTTCGTTCTGCAGGCGTGCAAGCGCCCGCGCCGGCTCCATCTGGTGGACGCGCGCAGTGCCGCGAAGGTCCAGAAACGCTTCGTCGATGGAGAGAGGCTCGACCAGGGGCGTCAGCGTCTCCATCATGGTGCGAATCTGGCGGCCGGCTTCGGCGTATTTGCGCATGTTCGGCTTGATGACAACGGCGTCCGGGCAGGCCTTGAGAGCCTTGAACATCGGCATGGCCGAGCGCACGCCGTAGGTGCGCGCGATATAGCAGCAGGTCGATACGACGCCGCGCGCGCCGCCGCCCACGATCACCGGTCTGTCCGCAAGCGAAGGGTCGTCCCGCTTCTCGATCGCGGCGTAGAAGGCGTCGCAGTCGATATGCGCGATGGCGAGCGCGCCGAGCTCCTCGTGCCGCGCCAGCGCGCGCAGTCCGCACTCGCAGGTCTCGGCGCGTGCAGGAGCCGGCGCAAGGCACCTGCGGCAGAACGCCGTTAGCTTTTCGTTAATCTCCGCTCGCACGCGGGTCTCCCAGAAAGGTCCCGACGATAAACAATCGATTAACACCTTTGGAGCGATAAGAACGATGCCGGCAAGCTGTCGGCGTTCGCGGTTTCGAAAAGAGTCCCTTGTAATGGCGGCAATGGAAAAGCTCGATTTCGCGCCTCGCAAGAAGATCCTCATCGTCGAGGACAACGAACTCAACATGAAGCTCTTCAACGATCTGTTGGAGGCCCATGGTTATGAGACCCTGCAGGCGAAGAACGGCGCGGACGCGCTGCGAATCGCGGCCCAGGCTTCGCCCGATCTGATCATCATGGACATTCAGCTCCCTGAAATCTCGGGGCTCCAGGCGACGAAGGAGCTGAAGGCGGATCCGAGGCTTTCAAAGATTCCGATCATCGCCGTGACCGCATTCGCAATGAAGGGCGACGAGGAGCGGATCCGGGCTGGCGGCTGCGAGGACTACATCGCCAAGCCAATCTCCGTCGCCGCCTTTCTTGACAAAGTAAAAAGGTATTTGGGCTAACAAACTCGCGCAAGTTGATTCAGCGGCGAGGAGCCCATGACGGCGCGCGTTCTGGTCGTCGACGACCTCGAGCCTAACGTCAAATTGCTCGAAGCGAAGCTCAGAGCCGAATATTTTGACGTCATCACCGCCTTCTCCGGCCGCGAAGCGGTGGACAAGGCGAAGTCTGAACAGCCGGACATCATCCTGCTTGACGTGATGATGCCGGGCATGGACGGATTCGAGGCCTGCAGACTCATCAAGAAGGCGCCGGAATCCTCCCACATTCCCGTCGTCATGGTGACCGCGCTCGAACAGCAGGCGGACCGCGTCGCGGGTCTTGAGGCGGGCGCCGACGATTTTCTGACCAAGCCGGTCGAGGACGTCGCTCTTTTCGCGCGCGTGCGCAGCCTGACCCGTCTCAAAATGATGACCGACGAACTGCGCCTGCGCTACGCCACGAGCAAGGGCCTTGGCGTGGTCGAGCCGGGCGAGTGGGCGCCCGACGACGACAATGAAGAGCCGCGCATTCTCGTCATTGATGATCAGATCGATCAGGCGCAGAAGCTGCGGGCGAATCTTGGACCACAGTTCCAGGTGTCGATCGAAGGCGATCCGGACGTGGCGATGACGCGCGTGCGTTCAGCGGTCTTCGATCTCGTCATCATCAACATGGCGATCGAGGCGATCGATCCGCTGAGGCTGTGCTCGTCGATCCGGTCTTTCGAAGAGACGAGGCTCACGCCCATTTTGACCATCGTGCGCCAGGGCGACACCCGAAAACTCGTCCGTGCGCTCGACATCGGCGTCAACGACTACCTCTCACGCCCCGTAGACAGGAACGAGCTGACCGCGCGCGTGGCGACTCAAATTCGCCGCAAGCGCTACATCGACCATCTGCGCTCGTCATTTCAGCAGAGCCTCGAAATGGCGGTCACGGACGAGCTGACGGGACTCTACAACCGCCGTTATCTCGCGAGCCACCTGTCGGCCATGTTCGACCGCGCCTTCTGGACGGGACGGCCCCTCTCGGTAATGGTGCTCGATCTGGACCACTTCAAATCGGTGAACGATACGCATGGCCACGATGTCGGCGACTGCGTCATCCGGGAATTCGCCGAGCGTGTCCGCAATTCCGTGCGCGGCGTCGATCTCGCCTGCCGCTATGGCGGCGAAGAGTTTCTGGTCGCCATGCCGGACACGGAGAAGGAGTCGGCGCGCATTGTGGCCGAGCGTCTGCGGCTTGAGGTCGCCGCCCACAGGCTGGTGATCAATGGCGGGCGCGATGATCTTAACGTGACGGTGTCTATCGGGATCGCCTCGACCGAGGACGGCCCCAAGGATGACTCGCCGCAAAAACTCATCAAGCGCGCCGACGAGGCGCTCTATATCGCCAAGTCGAGCGGCCGTAATCGCGTTGTCGCCGCAGCGGCCTGACGGCCGCACAGGGCGCGGGTTCAGTCGCGCCGGAAGGTCCCGCTGAGAATCACGACGCCCGAGCGGCGGATGTCGATGCGCTCGCCCTCCCGGCATTCCGGCACGACATTGCCGCGGCTCGTCGCGAGCTTGAATTCAGCTTTCGCCGAAGCAATGGTGAAGCGCTGCGCGATCGGGCCAATAATGACCTCGACCTCGCCCGGTCCGATCTCATCGAGCTCGATCTCCAGCGTGCGACCGCCATCGCTGTAGGCCGCATATTCGGCCTCGCCATGGCCGGCGGCGCCGGCGACGGGCGACAGCGTCGCCTCAAGTTCGAGTGTTTTTTTTGCGTGGCCCGATCTCTTCCGGCCCGCGAACAGCGATTTCAGGCTGTTGAACATGATCACTCCCGCCGTTTCGATCCTGACGAATCTGTCGCCGCTCAACGCGCCTCAAATGGTCCTTCAGGCTCTGGATGAGCGAGGCGCTTGTCGAGATAGGCTTCGGCCTGCCCGATCATGGCGTCAATGTGCTGCTCAAAGAAGTGGTCGGCCCCCGGAACGATCTGGAACTCGATCTTACGGCCCTTCTGAGTGCGCGTGCGTTCGACCATGGTGCGCGTCTCATCAGGCGCGCAGACCTTGTCAAGTTCGCCATGGAGCACGACTCCCGAGGACGGGCAGGGCGCGAGGAATGAAAAGTCATAGAGGTTGGCGGGCGCGGAAACCGAAATAAAGCCGGCGATCTCGGGCCGCCGCATCAGGAGCTGCATGCCGATCCAGGCGCCGAACGAGAATCCGCCAACCCAGGCGTAGGGCGCGTTGGGGTTGAGCTGCTGGAGGTAGTCCAGCGCGGTGGCGGCGTCGGCGAGTTCGCCCTGGCCGTGGTCATATTCGCCCTGGCTCCGTCCAATCCCCCGGAAATTGAAACGGAGCACGGCGAAGCCCTTGCGGGCAAAGAGATTGTAGAGTTCGAAACAGGCGCGGTTGTTCATCGTGCCCCCAAACAGGGGATGGGGGTGCAAGACGAGCGCGACTGGAGGGCTGTCGCCCTTGCCCTTCTGGTAGCGCCCTTCAAGCCGTCCGCCCGGGCCTGTGAAGATCACTTCCGGCATATAATTCCTCCGACTTCCGAGTTGGGCGCTTGGCCTTCACCTGTTGGCAAAGGCTCTCGCTGCGCCGTATGTCACGCCAAATGTTGACTGTTTTCCTCGGGTTTACTAAACCCACTGGAGGCGACAATGACGTCTCGAGCGGGCGGGCCTATAGCACGCCTCGGCTTGGTCGCCGCCGCTTCTTGAACCGATGTGACAATTTTACCGCTGCCATGAAACTGACCACCAAAGGACGCTACGCCGTCCAGGCCATGACCGATATTGCGGCGCACGAGGCGCGCCAGCCGGTGGCGTTGCCCGATGTCGCGCTTCGCCAGGGCATTTCGCTTGGCTATCTCGAACAGCTGTTTGCAAAACTGAGGCGGGCGGGCCTCGTTGAGAGCAACCGCGGAGTCGCCGGCGGCTACAGCCTTGGCCGCCCGGCCCGTGACATTCGCGTTGCTGAAATCGTCCGCGCGGTCGATGAAGCGATTCGCACGACGGCCTGCGAGCCT
This sequence comes from uncultured Caulobacterales bacterium, assembly GCA_964441615.1. Taxonomy (GTDB): domain Bacteria; phylum Pseudomonadota; class Alphaproteobacteria; order Caulobacterales; family Parvularculaceae; genus Amphiplicatus. Next base: position 6,466 of record CAYTVQ010000056.1, read on the forward strand.
GGGTCGGGCAAAAGCTGCAACGGCACGTCCGCGCGGTGCCTCACCCACGACCTCTGGGACGAACTCGGCCGTCAGATCGACATTTTCCTGAACGCGGTCACCCTCGAAGACGTGCTCGAGCGGCGCGTTCTGGGGCTCGCGGCTGTGAATGCGCCGCAGCGGGCGCGCTACCGGGGGGCGGCCGGATGAAAAGACATTACCTCGACTACAACGCGACCTGTCCGGTGCGCCCGGAGGTGATCGACGCGGTGGCGTCGTCGATGCGGCTGATCGGCAATTCCTCTTCCGTGCACGCCGAAGGGCGCGCCGCGCGGGCGCTTGTTGAGGAGTCGCGCGAGAAACTGAGGGGTCTCGTCAATGCGCCGGTTAATGGCGTGATCTTCACGAGCGGCGGCACAGAGGCGATCCACTACGCGCTGAACGGCCTTGTCGGAAACGGCAGCGTGCGCCGGATATTCGCCAGCGCGGTCGAACATGCCGCCGTTCCCGCCAACGCCGCCTGCTGCGGCGTGCCTGTTGAAACGATCCCTGCGCGGCCTTCGGGCGTCGCCGATCTCGACTGGCTGCGCGACAGATTGAAATCCTATGACCTGGAGCGCGATGGCGGGTTCCTCATCTGCCTCATGTACGCCAATAACGAGACCGGCGTCATCCAGCCGGTGCGCGAGGCGGCGGACATTGCGCATGAGAAGGGCGGGCTCCTGTTCAGCGACGCGGCGCAGGCGGTCGGCAAGATCCCGGTCAATTTCGTCATGAGCGGCGCCGATCTCATGGCCGTCACGGCCCACAAATTCGGCGGACCGATCGGGATCGGCGCGCTGATTGCCGGTCCCAATCTGCCTCTGGAGCCGGTGATGCGCGGCGGCGGGCACGAAAACAACCGCCGCGCCGGCACGCATAATGTCCCCGCTATCGCCGGCCTCGGCGCAGCATGCGCGCTGGCGCCTGAATGCATCGCGCGCGGGAGCGACATCGCCGCCTTGCGCGACCTCATGCAGGCGGCGGCCGAAGAGGCCGGCGCCGTCATCTGGGGCAAGAACGAGAATCGCCTCCCGGGCACGCTTTCTTTGTCAGCCGCCGGATTTTCTTCACAGACGCAGTTAATGGCGATGGACCTCGCCGGCATCGCGATTTCCTCGGGTTCGGCCTGTTCGTCGGGCAAAACAAAACCGTCGCATGTGCTCACCGCCATGGGCGCGCCGGAGTCCCTCGCCGCCTGCGGCATCCGCGTCTCACTCGGCTGGAGCTCGACCGAAGACGACGCCGATGCGTTCTGCAACGAATGGCCGGCCGCCTATGCGCGCGTGAAAGCGAGGGCGGCATGACGCAGATCCCCCGCATCGATCCTTCGACCATCGAGACCGCAAAGTCGCTCGAGACCTACAAGCACGGTTTCGTCACCGACATTGAGTCGGAGCGCGCGCCGAAAGGCCTTTCCGAAGACACGGTGCGGTACATCTCGGCGAAGAAGGAAGAGCCGGCGTGGATGCTCGACTGGCGGCTCAAGGCCTTTGCGCGCTGGAAGGAGATGGAAGAGCCGACCTGGGCGATGATCCATTATCCGCCCATCGACTATCAGGACCATTATTACTACGCGGCGCCGAAGGCGGGATCGAAATACAAGTCGCTTGACGACGTGCCGCCGGAGATTCTGCGCGATTTCGAGAAGCTCGGCATCTCTCTGAAAGAGACCGAGACCCTTCTCGGCGTGGAAGGCGCGCCGAAAGTCGCCGTGGACGCTGTATTCGACTCCGTTTCCGTCGCCACGACGTTCCGCGCGGAATTGGCGAAAGCCGGCGTCATCTTCATGTCGATCTCGGAAGCGATCCGCGAGCATGGGCCGCTCGTGCGAAAATATCTCGGCACGGTCGTGCCGGTCAGCGACAACTTCTTTGCGACGCTGAACTCTGCGGTCTTTTCGGACGGCACCTTCGTCTACGTGCCTCCCGGCGTTCGCTGCCCCATGGAGCTTTCGACCTATTTCCGCATCAATGAGGAAAAGACGGGCCAGTTCGAGCGCACGCTCATCGTCGCCGCGCCCGGCTCCTACGTTTCCTATCTCGAGGGCTGCACCGCGCCCATGCGCGATGAAAACCAGCTCCACGCCGCGGTGGTCGAACTCGTCGCCGAGGACGATGCGGAGATCAAGTACTCGACCGTGCAGAACTGGTACCCCGGCGACAAGGACGGCAAGGGCGGCATCTACAATTTCGTCACGAAGCGCGCCGACTGTCGGGGTCGGAATTCCAAGGTGTCGTGGACGCAGGTGGAGACGGGCTCCGCCATCACCTGGAAATATCCCTCATGCGTGCTCAAGGGCGAGAATTCCTCGGGCGAGTTCTATTCGATCGCCATCACCAATCATCGGCAGCAGGCCGATACCGGAACCAAGATGATTCACCTCGGCCGCAACACGCGCTCGCGCATTGTTGCGAAGGGCGTCTCGGCCGGGCGCTCCAATTCGACCTATCGCGGGCTTGTGAGCATCCATCGCAATGCGCAAGGCGCGCGCAATTTCACGCAATGCGACTCGCTGCTCATCGGCCATGACTGCGGCGCACACACGATCCCCTATGTCGAATCGAAAGCGCCGTCGGCGATTCTCGAACATGAGGCGACGACCTCGCGTCTCGCGGGGGACCAGCTCTTCTACTGCCAGCAGCGCGGGCTCTCCGAGGAGGAGTCCGTCGCACTCCTCGTCAACGGTTTCTGCAAGGACGTTCTCCAGACGCTGCCCATGGAGTTCGCCGTCGAAGCGCAGAAGCTCTTGAGCGTCAGCCTTGAGGGGAGCGTCGGATGAACCGCTCCAAGTCAATGACTTTCGCTACGATCGCCGCGGGGCTCGCCGCCTGTTCGCCGGGCCCGGAGCGTTATTATGACCGTGATCCCGCGTTGTCCCCGGATCTGCCCTTCTCATCGGCGGTCGTCGTCGGCGATACAATCTTTCTGTCCGGCGAGATCGGACGCGCGCCGGGCGCGACGAGCCTCGTTTCGGGCGGCGTCGCTGCGGAGACCCGGCAGATTTTCCAGAACTACGAGCGGACGCTCGCGCGGGTCGGCGCGTCGCTCAAGGACATCGTCAAATGCACGGTGTTCCTTGAGGACATGAAGGACTACGCGGCAATGAACGCGGCTTACGCGGAATTCTTTCCGGGCGACAAGCCTGCGCGCTCGACCTTCGGCGTCGATGGGCTCGCCTTCGGCGCGGCGCTCGAAATCGAATGCCTGGCGGCGAGAGGAGGCAAGTCATGATGTGGGGCCAGGAGGGCGGGCGCTCCTTCATCACCGGGAATTCACTCGGCGCCTGGGTGCTGCGCATTCTGATTTTCGCCTTCATGACTGGGGGGGCGCTCGCCATCATCGTGCTGGCGACGCGCTTTATCGGCGCCGCGCTGGCGCAGGCGCCGGAAACCGAAAGCTCGGCGCGGCCCGGCGCGTCGCCGCTGCCGCTCTTCTCCGGCGCCCTGATCATAAAGGAGGCGGAGGACCTGCCGCATGCCTTTGAGGCTGGGTGGAAAGGGAAGAAAGTCTGCGAGGTGCTGCAGGAGACGGATGCCATGCGCGCCGCCCGCTGCACCTTTCCGCCTGGCGTCGGTCACGAGAAGCACTGGCACGGACCCCATTTCGGCTACATCGTCGAGGGTTCGAGAATGCGCATCACCGACGAGTCGGGGACAGCCGAGCGCGAACTCGAAACCGGCGCGTCCTGGCGATCCGACGGGAACGTGCACGAAGCGCTGAATGTCGGCCGAAGGACCGCCGTCTACGTCATCGTTGAATTCAAGAAGCAGGACTGATGCTGAATATCGACAACCTCCATGTTTCGGTCGGCGGCGCGGAGATTATCCGCGGTCTCACGCTCGCCGTGCCGGCGGGCGAGGTGCACGCCATGATGGGCCCGAACGGATCCGGCAAATCGACGCTCTCTTTTGCGCTCGCCGGCCGCGAGGGCTACGAGATCACATCCGGATCGGCGACGCTGAACGGCGAGAATATTCTCGCGCTGAAGCCCCATGAACGCGCGGCGAGGGGGCTCTTTCTCTCCTTTCAGCACCCAATGGAGATCCCTGGCGTCGCCGTCATGAATTTCGTCCGCACGGCCCTCAATGCGCAACGAGAGGCGCGCGGCGAGGCGGAGATGTCGGCGGCGGAGTTCCTGAAAGCATTTCGCGAGAAGGCGCGGCTCGTCGGCCTCGATGAAGAAAAGCTCAAGCGGCCCTTCAATGTCGGTTTTTCCGGCGGCGAGAAGAAGCGCATGGAAATGCTCCAGATGGCGATATTTGCGCCCGCTTTCGCGGTGATGGACGAGACCGATTCCGGTCTCGATATCGACGCGCTGAAAATGGTCGGGGACGTCGTGAACTCGCTGCGCAGGCCCAATCGCGGCTTTCTCGTCATCACGCATTACCAGCGCCTGCTCGACCACATCCGGCCGGATCGCGTGCACATTCTGGTTAAAGGACGCATCGCAAGGTCCGGCGGCCCGGAGCTCGCCCTTGAACTTGAGCGCTCCGGCTACGAACAGTTCACCGCGGCCGCGTGACCCCATGAGCCGCACGCTTCTCATCAATCCGACGGCGCTCGAAGCGGGTCTTCTCGCTGCGGGTAGGGCGCGAGCGACGACGGCGCGCGCGGCGGCGCTCGAGAGATTCGCGGCGACCGGCCTGCCCCACCGGCGTCTGGAGGGCTGGAAGTGGACGGATCTGCGCGCGGCGCTCCGAGACCTGCCCTCCGCGGAAGAAAGCGTCGTCGTCGGGCGATCGCTGTTTGGCGGCGTCGACGCCTTTGAAATAACCGTGATGAACGGCGAAGCATCCTGGACAGGCCTGGCTCCGGAAGGGGTCGACCTCAGACTCGTCGAGAATGATGCGAAGCTCTCGCCAGCCGAGGCGGATCACCCGCTCGCCGGCCTGTGCGCGGCGAGCGTCGAGCAGCGCCTTGAGATCGCGATCGCTGCTGGCGCGAAAGTCGCACGGCCTATCCATCTGCGGCATGTGGGCGGCGCCGGCATGCGTCATTTCTGGGCGCAGATCCGCATGGCGGACGGCGCCGAAGCGACGCTTCTCGAAAGCTTTAACGGCGCCGGCGTCTATTTTTCGAACAGCCTGCTCGGCCTCGGCCTCGACGATGGCGCCCGGCTTGCGCGGATTGTCATCGAGGACGGTTCCGCCGAAGGCGTCGATGCTTCCGTCTGCGGCGTCAGGGTGGGGGCGGGCGCCCGCTTCAAGCAGTATGCGCTTCTTCTTGGCGGCAAGTCTGCGCGTTTCGAAACGCGCGTCTTCTGCCTTGGCGCACAGGGCCGCGTCGGTCTCGCGAGCGCAGCCGCTTTGGACGGGACGCGGCATGCGGACCAGACGAGCCTCGTTTTCTTCGGGGCTCCAGGCTGCACAGCGACGCAGCTCCACAAAGCCGCCGCGCGCGGCCGGTCCAGCGCCGTGTTTCAGGGCAAGTTCCATGTCGCGCGCGCGGGCCAGAAAACCAGCGCGCATATGTCCGCGCGCGGCTTGCTGCTGGATGACAGCGCCGAAGTCGACCACAAGCCCGAGCTCGAAATCTACGCTGATGATGTGACGTGCGGCCACGGCTCAAGCATCGGCGCGCTCGATGACGAGGCGCTGTTCTATTTGCAGCAACGCGGTCTTTCGCCTGACGCCGCGCGGGCTCTGCTCGTCGAAGCCTTCATCGGCGAGGTTTTCGATGGGATCGACGCCCCCGCGATCGCCGGCGCCTTGCGCAACCGCGCGGCGCGCTGGCTGGAGGAGGCGTCATGACCGGCAGGCTCGACGTCGCCGCCATCCGCGCAGAATTCCCGATCTTGGAAAGGCGCGTGCACGGCAAACCTCTCGTCTATCTCGACAACGCCGCTTCTGCGCAGAAGCCGAAAGCCGTCATCGACGCCATGACGGCGGCCATGACAGGCTCCTACGCCAACGTGCATCGGGGGCTGCATCAGCTTGCGAATGAAACAACCGCCGCTTTTGAGGCCGCGCGCGCGACAGCGGCGCGATT
>CAYTVQ010000057.1:0-12450 GCA_964441615.1 uncultured Caulobacterales bacterium
CTGGGGCCATCACGCGCGCCGTCCGCGGCGATCGCCAACTGGAACGCCGGCGCGGCCGACGCCGGACCGGCGCCTGCTCCAAAGCCCCGGTCTTGGATCAACGCGATCGCTTGTGTGGAAATGCCGCCTTTGGCGATCGCGACGGTCGAGGTCTGCGTCAACGGCCTGCAGGCAAGCTGCCGATCACCAGGCAGCGTCGCGCAGGCGCAAGAACTGCACCTCGGACCGGCGCCTGCGATCGCATAATGGGCGCCTGAACTGCGATTGGCAGTTGGCGCGGCCCATGCGGCATTGCACCATGGCTGGGAGATCGCGCCTTTTGAGGGGTCGCAGACCCGCCCGAGGCGAGCCGCGCTCTTCGCAGCAACCGCGAGACAGTCCATGTCCTACACCTGCTTCAAGATCGATATTTCCGAGCGCATTGCACACGTCCGCTTTACACGACCCGAAAAAGCGAACTCCTTCATTCCTGAATTCTGGCGCGAGCTGCCGCAGGCGATCGAAGAAATCTCGGACGGCGCGAAGGCGCGGGTCATCGTTCTGTCTGCGGAAGGAAAACACTTCACGTCGGGCATGGACATTTCGGTCTTCATGCAGGGCGGCCTCGACGGCGACGCCGCCAATCGCGAGATTTACGCCGAAGCCTTTCGGCACCATATCAAGGCGCTGCAGCACACGTTTTCAGCACTCGAGAATGCGCGCCAGCCGGTCCTCGCAGCCATTCAGGGCGGAGCGATCGGCGCGGGTGTCGATCTCGCAACCGCCTGCGACTGCCGCTACGCATCCGCGGATGCGTTCTTCAGCATTTATGAGACGGCGATCGGCATGACTGCGGATGTCGGCACCTTTCCCCGGCTCATGCGTGTCATGCCGGAAGGCTGGGCGCGTCAGATGGCCTTTACGGCCGAGCGGCTCCCCGCGGCCAAGGCGAAGGAAATTGGCTTCGTCAACGAGGTTTTCGAAACGCATGACGGCCTTCTTGCTGGCGTGATGGAGATCGCCGGACGAATCGCGGCGCATGCGCCGCTCGCCGTTACCGGCGCCAAGGCGATGGCGAATTATGCGCGCGACCACTCGACGGCCGATGCACTCGACTATATCGCGCTCTGGAACGCCGCCATGCTGAGCGGCGAGGTCATCAAGGAAAGCTACGTAGCAAGGACCGAGAAGCGCGCCCCGAACTATGCGGAGCTGAAGCCGCGAAAATCCGGGCTCTGAGGCGCAGAAAGGTCATCGGCAGGGAGACCGTCAATGAGTTCGCTGAAAGGCAAGACTCTCTTCATTACCGGCGCGTCGCGCGGGATAGGACTGGCGATCGCGCTCAGAGCGGCCAGGGACGGCGCCAATATCGCGATCGCGGCCAAGACCGCCGAGCCGCACAAGCACCTTCCAGGAACGATTTATACAGCTGCGGAGGAAATCGAAAAGGCGGGCGGCAAAGCGCTGCCCCTTATGGTCGATATCCGTTCGGAGGAGCTGGTCCAAGATGCCGTCGAGAAGACGGTCGCGCGCTTCGGCGGGATCGATATTTGCGTCAACAACGCCTCCGCCATTTCGCTCACGGGCACGGAAGCCACGGAAATGAAACGCTGGGATCTGATGCATCAGATCAACGCCCGCGGAACCTTTCTTGTGTCAAAAACCTGCATTCCTTACCTGCGGAAAGCCGCGAACCCGCATGTCCTGATGCTCTCGCCGCCGCTCGATATGAGCGCGAAGTGGTTTGCGCCCCATGTCGCTTACACTATGGCGAAGTTCGGCATGTCGCTCTGCGTGCTCGGCATGTCCGAGGAATTCAGGGGCGACGGCATCGCCTTTAACGCACTCTGGCCTCGTACGGCGATCGCGACAGCCGCCGTTGAGTTTGCGCTGGGCGGGGACGCGATGATGAAAGCCTCGCGAACCCCGGACATCCTCGCAGACGCCGCGCAACTGATTCTCACGAAGCCGGCGAGGACCTTTACAGGCAACTTCATCATCGACGACACCTTTCTGTGGGAGAACGGCGTCACCGACTTCGAAAAGTATCGTGTGGACAGATCGCAAAAGCTGATCCCGGACTTCTTCGTGCCGGATTATTACCGCACGCCCCCGGGCGTCGCCGACACAATGGCGAGGGGCGTGTTCGGCTGAACGCGCCATGTCCGAGCTTTCGGTTCGTTCGCTCCACATTTACCCGCTGAAGGGCGCCCGGGCCGCCGATGTCGCGGCCGCGACGGTTGGAGCGCGTGGTCTTCTCGGAGACCGGCGGCTCGTGGCGACAGACCCTGAAGGGACGTTCCTGACCCAGCGCCAATGCGGAGCGCTTGCCCGCATTTCGGCGGCGTGGCGCGCGGACACCGTTTTCCTCGACGCAGGCCGGTCCGTCGGATCGCTGCAAGCGACGGCGCCCGCCGGCGGCGAGCGGCGCAATATAGTCGTGTGGAATGACACCGTCGCCGCCCTGCCCATGGGAGAAGCGGCCGACGCCTGGCTCGCTTCGGCTCTCGGCCGGCCAGCGCGACTCTTCTACATGGACGATGGGGCGTTCCGCCGCACCTCTGCGCGTTTTGCGCCGGCTGCGCCGGTCAGCTTCGCGGACGCCTATCCTGTACTGGTCGCCACGGAGGCTTCGCTTGCGGCGCTGAACGCGGAAATCGCAAGGAATGGCGGGCCAGCGATCGGCATGGAGCGGTTCCGTCCTAATATTGTCATTGACGGCGCTGATCCTTGGGCGGAGGATTTCTGGGCGGCGATCGCCATTGGCGATGTTGTCCTCGACCTCGTGAAGCCCTCGGACCGCTGTGTCGTAACGACGACCGATCAGCTGACGGGCGCGCGCAAGGGCAAGGAGCCGCTCGCGAGCCTCGGCCTGATCCGCCGCTCGGCGGATCCGCGCGTGACCGGAGTCCTCTTCGGTTGGAACGCTGTTCCTCGCGCGTGCGGCCGCATCGAGGTCGGTTGCGGCGTGCGCATCCTCGCCCGGCGCGATCAGGGCTGGCCCCTCGAAGCGCGAGCGCGCCCTGGCCCATGAACGGGACAGGCCCGCGAGGACGGGGAGAGGCTGTCGTCGCGGGCCTGCGCTTGGTGGCGGTCTCGGCCGCTCAGCTACGCCCATCGCCTCGCTTCCGCCACGCAACCTCCTATCGAACCGTGGGCCGGATGTCTGTCGTTGGTTCGACAGTTCGCAGCAGCCGCTACGATGACTTCTGAATTTTCCGCAGCGCCTCCGGATCCAGGATGTCGATCCGGCCATATTCGCTCCTGATGATGCCGCGCGACTGCAGCTCCCCGAGAAGCTCATTGGTCGTCTGCCGCGTGCAAAGCACAGCGCTGGCAAGGAGCTCCTGCGAAAGTCCGAGCAGCGGCCGGTGCTCCGCTTCCGGATCATGCGCGGACCGGCTTAGGTCGAGGAGTCTTTCGGCGAGTCTCTGGATCGGAGACAGGCGTACTGTCGTCGTCAGATACTCAATAGCCTTTCGTAATACGACAAGCTGGGGATCGACGAGATGCAGGAAGAGCTTGGAATCACTCGAAAAGATCTCCCGCGCCGTCGGATAGGGCAGAACGAAGACGATGCTTTCGACCGATGCGACGTGGTCCATGGTATGCGGACGACCGTCTGCACAAGAAAGAAAGCCGAAAAAATCGCCTGGATGAATGACGGAGAGCAGAGCTGTCTTGCCAGAAGGCGCGGTCGTCTGCGCGCGGAGCTGTCCTTCGATGCAGGCGCACAGACCCGTCGGCGGGTCGCCCTGCTTGATGAAAATATCGCCGCGCCTGACGCTTCGCTGCTTGCCCCCGACTTCGATGCGCCGCTGAACATCGTCATCCAGGGCCGCAAACCAACGGCTCCGTCGCAGCAGCGACGGAACGTCTTCCTTTCGGTGCCTGATCACGCGCGAGAGTCCCTCCGGTTCATGCGGCCGCAGCCGCAATCGCGTACGCCCGGCCGAAACCGGGCGCCAAGACTCTCCCCGTTCCGCAAATAACTATATTGCAGAACCCCGGGTGAATAATGGACGCGTCATTGTTTTCGTCAACTGTCTGCGGCGCTCTTGGTTGCAATGACGGCGCGGTGTGGGAGTTTGGATACGCTCCAGGCATCAGACGGCTCCTGTCGCCTCGACCTCCTATGGGGGGGCCGCGCGCCGCGCAAATTGCATTTCGGAAACAAGTCGGAAAGGCGACATACCTTCATCGATCATCTGCCCTTGCGGGCTAGTTGTCTTGCTGCTGACATCACCGCCCATCGAAATTGATCCAATGGCCGACTTTTCTGCCGGGCGTTTCCCATGACGACCGATCTGTCGATTGAAGCCGCGATCGGACAGATTCGGACCGCGCTCTCTTCCGGGACGCGGCTCGTACTCGCCGCCCCGCCCGGCGCCGGCAAGACCACGCGCCTGCCCTTGGCGCTCCTCGAGGAACCGTGGCTTGCGGGTAAACGCATCCTCCTTCTCGAACCGCGGCGCCTCGCCGCGCGCCTCGCTGCCGAACGCATGGCGGCGACTCTTGGCGAGCGCGTCGGAGAGACGGTCGGACTGGCGACCCGCGTCGAGCGCAAGGTTTCACCGGCAACCCGCATCGAAGTTGTCACCGACGGACTGGCCGCGCGCCGTCTGATTGCGGATCCGGAACTGACCGGCATCGGGGCGGTGCTGCTTGACGAGTTCCATGAACGCTCGCTTGCGCTCGATCTGGCGCTGGCGCTCAGCGCTGAAGCGCAGGCCGAGCTGCGTCCGGACCTGAGGCTTCTCGTCATGTCCGCGACGCTCGACACGGCGCGTATCGCGAGGCGCATCGGCGCGCCGGTGATTATCAGTGAAGGCCGGCAGTATCCGGTCGAAACGATCTACCTCGGCCGCAGCGCCGGCGAAGCCCTCGACGAGCGCATGGCGCGCGCGATTCGGCGCGCCCTGCGCGAACAGCGCGGTTCAATTCTCGCCTTCCTCCCCGGACAGGCGGAGATCCGGCGCGTCGCGGAGCGCCTGACGGGCATCGACGCAGAAATCGCCCCTCTTTATGGCGCGCTTCCGCCATCGGAGCAGGATCGGGCGACTGCGCCTGCGCCGGCAGGCGCCCGCAAGGTCGTGCTTGCGACCGACATTGCTGAGAGTTCGCTCACGATCCCAGACGTGACCACGGTCATCGATGCGGGACTGGCGCGCGTCGCCGCCTATGATCCGGACGGGGGTTCGCGCCTTTCCACCGAGCGCGCCTCGCGCGCAAGCGTCGATCAGCGCCGCGGCCGCGCCGCCCGAACCGGGCCGGGCGTATGCTATCGCCTATGGGACGAGGAGGAGACCCGCGGCATTCCGGCTGAACCGACGCCGGAAATTCTGACTGCAGACCTTTGTGGCCTCGTTCTTGCCTTGGCCGAATGGGGCGAGCGCGACCCCGGGCGTCTCGCTTTCATGGACCCGCCGCCGGCAGGGCGACTCGCCGCAGCGAAGGCAAAGTTGTGCGAGCTCGGCGCTCTCGACGACGCCGGCGCTATCACGGAGCGCGGCCGCGACATGGCGCGACTCCCGCTCGACCCCGCCCTCGCCGCCATAATTGTCTGTGCGGCGCCGGGCCAGGATCGCGCCCTCGCCGCAGAAATCGCAGCGCTTCTTTCCGAGCGCGGACTCGGCGGTCAGGATGCAGATCTGGGCGTGCGGCTCCGCCGCTTCCGCAGCGACAATGCCCCTCGGGCCCGCGCATTGAAAGCGCAGTGCAGGCGCTGGGCCGGCGACGCCGCGCCAGCTCCCGAGGAAGCTGCCGGGCGCATTATCGCCGCCGCCCTTCCCTCCCGCATCGCTCGGGCGCGAGCGACAGAGCCGGGCGCGTTTCTCTTGGCCGGCGGCCGAGCCGCCATTCTCGACCGGGCGGAGCCGCTCGCCGCTTCACCATGGCTTGTCGTCGCGGAGGCTGCGGGCTCGGCGGCGAGGGCGCGCATAGTCGCTGCCGCACGACTTTCCGAAGAAGACGCCCTTGCGCTCGGCCGCGTCGAGACCGCCGATGTGGCGCGCTACGACCCCGAGACCAAAACGATCCGCGCCCGGCGGGTGAGGCGGCTCGGCGCCATCGTTATCGCCGAGACCCCTTTGCCTCGACCGCCCTCGGACGCCGCGCAAGCAGCTTTGATCGATGCCCTCATGGATCGAGGCCTTGGTCTCCTTCCTGCGGTCGCAGCCGTGCAAGAGACGCAGGCCCGCCTCGCCCTTGTCCGCCGTGAATTCGGAGAGGAATGGCCGTCATTCGCCGATGAGGAGCTGCTGGCGAGGGCGTCGGACTGGCTGTCGCCGCTCTTCGGCGACCCGCCAACGCTGGACCGTCCGCAAGCGGACGAAATCCGCCGCGCGATCCTGTCGCTGCTGCCCTGGGCGCAGGCGCGCGAAATCGAAACGCTCGCACCCTTGTCCTTCGAAGCCCCAACCGGACGGCGGCTTCCAATCAACTACCTTGCGCCAGGCGGGCCCACCCTTGAAGCACGCGTACAGGAATTTTACGGCCTTCGCGCTCATCCTTCGATCGCCAGGGGCCGCGTCCCCCTCTCATTATCGCTCCTTTCTCCAGCACATCGCCAGGTCGCCCTGACAAGGGACCTGCCCGCCTTCTGGTCAGCCGGCTATCGCGACATGGCAAAGGACATGCGCGGCCGCTACCCCAAGCATGACTGGCCTGAAGACCCGGCCGCCGCGCGGCCCCACGAAGGAAGGACGAAGGCGCGGCTTTAGCCAGCAGCGGGATTTCGCGCTCGCATTCAACGGCGCGACATTGCAGGGCGGCAACTGGCGGATGGGGCGGGATTCGAACCCGCGAGACCCTTTAGGGGCCTACACGCTTTCCAAGCGTGCGCCTTCGACCGCTCGGCCACCCATCCTCGGGAAAGGCCGCCGACTTATACAAGCGATGCGGGCGCGCGCAAGTTAACGACCCCGCGCGCGGGCGCATTGCGGATTTGGCCTCGCCGGTCTAGAATCCGGCGAAAAAGCGGCTTGACGGGCCGGTCAGCCAGAGGGGCGGTTTGGAGTCATGACAGCGTTCAGATTCATCGCATGGGTGCTGGTGGCTGTCGCAGTGGCGCTGCTCGGCGCCGATGCCGTCAGCTCGCTTGAGAAGGGCGTCCCGGTGGTCCGCACCACGGGCACAATTCTCGAATTGTTTGGGATCAATGGGCGCGGAATAGCGGACGTCGCGCCGGGCGGCGTGTCTCAGGCGATCGTCACGCTTCTTGGAGTTCCGCTCTGGGCGGTCATGGGACTCATCGGCGTCGTGCTGACGCTGGTGTTCCGACCGATGGACGACTAGACCAGCCAAATCTGCATTTCAGGCGCGAACGGCGCCCCCGGTGAAGAACGGGGTCGCGCCTCGTCGGGAGCTGTCATGAAGCGAACGCACCTCTTCGTCGTCGCGGGGCTGGTCCTGCTCGCCGCGGCCGCGGTTTTCGTCTGGCGCCTCGACCGGATGGCGCACGTCGCCGCCGCCTATAAGGCGAAGACCCTTTGCTCAGAACTATTCCTCGCCGGGCGCGATCCTGTAGCCGTCGCCAGGAATGAATTTGTCGGCATCAGCGCCTTCATCGACCAAACCCAAGCCCGCTTTGATGAAAAGAAGAGGGAAGTGCGGGCGCACCTGCACCGGCTCGGCGCCGCTCGGGCCTTCTACCGTGACGGCTATGGCTGCACGATCGCTAGCGGGGCGCCGGAGGCATTGCCGCAGCTCGCGCCCATGGCTGACGCGCTCTGGCTGGACTCAACGCAGGCGCCGTCGCTTCTGCGACGAGTCGATTATGAGGCAATTGACGCGGCGCTCGACGACGCATTTGCAGATGAGCAAGCAGGCCACCGCGCATTCGTCATGATTGTCGATGGGCGCCTTGTCTCTGAGCGCTACGCGCCGGGATTCTCCGCGGCCACGCCGATGCTGAGCTGGTCCATGGCCAAGAGCGTGACGGCGACGCTGGTCGGCGCCGCCGCTCTCGCTGGCCATCTCGACATAGATGATCCGGCGCCCGTTCCCGAATGGCGGAACGATCCGGCGCGATCAAAGATCACATGGAATGATTTGCTCCGCATGCAGAGTGGCCTTGAATTCAGCGAGGAATATGGCGATCCGGCGTCAGACGTCTCCGCGACGCTATTTCGCGCCCGCGATGCGGGGTCCGTCGCCGCGCAAAAGAGGCTGCTCGCTCCGCCAGGCGAGATCTGGCATTACTCCAGCGGCACGACAAATCTTCTCATGCGCACCCTGCGCCAGACGCTCGCCGACCGCGGGATTGAGATGCAGGCGTTCGCGAGGGCCAAGGTTTTCGCTCCGATCGGCGCCGCCTCCTTCACGCTGGAGCCGGATTCGGGCGGCACGCCTGTCGGCTCGTCCTATGTTTATGCGACAGCGCGCGACTGGGCGAAACTGGGCGAGCTGTATTTGCGCGGCGGAGAATGGGGCGGCGCTCGCCTCCTCCCCGAAGGCTGGAGCCAGTATGTCAGTACGCCGACCAAAGCGTCCGACGGCGAATACGGCGCACATTTCTGGCTTAATCGGGACGGCGCCGCGCGCAAACGCTTCGTGCCGGGTCTGCCCGAGAACGTTTATTATATGGCTGGCCACGAAGGTCAGTACGTCTTCATCATTCCCGATGCGAATACGGTGATTGTCCGACTCGGCATGACCCGCGGCGCCGTTCCGATCGAGATCGCCGGCCCCGTGGCGGCGAGGCTCGCCAAGGCGGTGAGACCATTGCCGCTGGCCGAACCAGTCGCCGCGGAATGAGCGCCTGGGAGTCCCGACTTGCGCCGACAATCGAGGAATTGTCAGCGCTCGCCGCGAAGGCGTTTGCCGCGCTGCCGGCCGAATTTCGCGCGCTTTGCGGCAATGTCGCCATCCATGTCGCAGACTTCGCGGACGATGACCTGCTGGCGGAGTTAGGCGTTGAAGAGCCGTTCGAGCTTACTGGCCTTTATGAGGGCGTCGATCTCACGTCCGAGTCCGTGACGAGCCCATCCGGTCCGGCGCATGTGCACCTCTATCGTCGGCCCTTGCTCGACGAATGGGCGGAGAATGGCGAGATCACGCTTAGCGAGCTGATTACCCACGTCCTTGTGCACGAGATCGGCCACCATTTCGGCCTCACGGACGCACAGATGCATGAGATCGAGACGCGATCCGGCTAGCCTGCCTAGCGGGGATCTTTCGCCGCTCCGAACGGCTGATGCATCAGGTGGACGCCGGCCTCTGGTCCTTCATCCATCTGCGCCAGCAGCCGCTCGCGGTCGCGGCGTCGGAACTCTTCGATAAATTCATCGATGACAGCATCCGTAAAGCCGAGCCTGCGGAGCACCTCGCGCGCCATAAGGAGGCTTGATTCAAGGGTTTCGCGCACGACGACGTCAGGTCCCAATGGCCGCACCGCGATCTCGTGCATCCGATCGTGCGCGACGACGAATACCGGCAGCTCGGGCGTCCAGGCGCGAACGCTTTCAACCGCCCGGTTTACAGACTCGCGATCATCCATGGTGAGGATGACGCCGCGGCTTTCCAGGACGCCCGCCGAAAAGAGCGTATCGAAGCGACCGCCGTCGCCGTAATAGACCTTGAAGCCGAAGCGCTCCGCATTGCGGATGTGATCCGGATTGCGGTCGATCGCCGTCACCTTGACGCCGGAATTCATGAGCACCTGCGAGATGATCTGCCCGACCCGGCCGAATCCGACGATAATCACGTGATCGGAATCGGCAGTGGGCCCGTCGAGCCCCT
This sequence comes from uncultured Caulobacterales bacterium, assembly GCA_964441615.1. GTDB lineage: Bacteria > Pseudomonadota > Alphaproteobacteria > Caulobacterales > Parvularculaceae > Amphiplicatus. Next base: position 9,721 of record CAYTVQ010000057.1, read on the forward strand.
CGGCGCTTGACGCTCGCGGCCGGGTCAGGCGATCGACCAGGAGGAGCAGCGCCGGCGTCGCCGCCATTGAAAGCGTCACCACCGCCGACATCAAGGTCGCCTGCTGGCCCGTAAACAATAACGATGCGGCTCCAAGACTGAAGATGACGAAGGCGAACTCGCCGCCCTGACTGAGGACGGCGCCCGTCTTCGCGGCCTCGCGATGACCCGCCCTGAATGCGCGGGCAAGCGCGTAAACGATGACGGCCTTGAGGACGATCAGACCCGCAGCGCCGGCGAGCACGGTCGGCCACGCCCTGACAATGGCTGGCAGATCGAGACGCATGCCGATCGAGATGAAAAATAGACCGAGAAGCAGACCCCGGAAGGGCTCGATATCGGCCTCAATCTGATGCTTGTAGGCGGACTCGGCAAGCATCACGCCAGCCAGAAAAGCGCCGAGAGCCATCGAAAGCCCCGCCCAATCAACGAGGAGAGCCGTCCCGGCGACGATAAAGAGGGCGACGGCCGCGAAGGCCTCCCGCGAACCCGACGAGGCGGCGACCCGCAGCACCGGGTTCAGCAGGAATCGGCCCGCCAGCACGATCGCGGCGACCACGCCCACAGTCTTGGCGGCATTGAGCGCCGCGGACGGCCCGTCCGTCGCGACCATCGCTCCCGCGACCACCGGTAGCGCGGCGAGGAGCGGGATCACGGCGAGATCCTGGAACAGGAGAATGGGAAAAGCGCGCCCCGCATATTTCGAGCCGCCCTCACGCCTGTCCTTGATGAGTTGCATGGCGAGGGCCGTGGACGAGAAGGCGAGAGCGAGGCCTGCGATGACCGCGGCAGGGGCTGGCATCACCCTGACCCCAACCATGATCCCGGCGATCACCAGCCCCGTCACCGCCATCTGGGCGAGGCCGAGCCCGAATATGCTGCGCCGCATGGCCCATAGGCGCGCTAGGGACAGCTCGAGGCCGATCACGAACAGAAAAAGGACAACGCCAAGCTCGGCGACATGAAAGACGCCCTCCTCCCGCTTGAGGAGGTTGAGGGCATGGGGACCGACCGCCACGCCGGCCGTCAGATAGCCGAGAATGGAGCCAAGCCTTAACCGGTTGAACAGGGGGACGGCGACCGAGGCGGCGCCAAGGTAAATCGCCGCCTGAACCAGAAATCCGCCGCCGCCAGCATCGGACGCCATGCCCCCGCTCATGCAGAAGCCCGTCGGCTAAGGCAATAGTCTTCACGCGAACAATCAAATCGTTCGAGGGAACGCGCCGGACGGTCATTGCGCTGGCGCCGTTCGTGCTTGAGTTGAGTTCTCGGACTCGCCTTCGCACCGCTGGGAGGGTTAAAGTATGGGCATGCCGGTGAAAGATACTTCTGGGGTCGCCCTTAATGGTCGTGCCGCCAGAGCCGACGCCATTGATGCGGCTATGATCGCAAGCGCGCAGCAGACGGTCGGCGACCGTCTCGCCGCGGTGCGCAAGGCGAAGGGCCTTTCGTACCAGGATGTGTTCAACGGCACGAAGATCAAGATCGCCAATCTCGCCGCGATCGAGTCCGGCGACCGCGCGGCCTTGCCGGCGACGCCGTTCACAGCCGGATTCGTGAAGGCCTATGCCCAGTTTCTGGGCCTAGATCCTGAAACATATGCAGCCGCCTACCGCGCCGAACTCATAGCACCGTCTACGAACGGAGAGGCCCTTCCCCAGCCTGTCGCTTCAAGGCCCGAGCCCGCCGCCATAATACGCGCCCCGGGCGCGCCGACACTGACGCAACAGTTCGAACCGGCCCCGCCGGCTTCTTCGCGCAATGCTCAACCTCTTCGGCCGGAAAATTTCGTGTCCTATTTTGGCGTCGCCGCCACCGCGCTGTGCGCGCTCTGGATCGGCAGCCGCATCATCGCGCCGAAGGGCGAACCGGCGGCGCCGATCTCGCGCGTGGAGACGGTCGCCGCCGGGCCGGGAGCTGCCGCCCTAGCCGCCGCTGCGCCAGCGTCGCCGTCCCTTAAGCCAGCCAGCGGCGCGGATGCGAATGCTTCAGGCGCCGCACAGGGGAGGATCGGGGAAGATCCGACCAGAGCGCTCGTCGACAGGCAGGAAACAGGCGAAGGGGGTCCCGCCCCGGGCCAATCCGGATCAGCCGCCGCCGCGGTCCCGGATTCAGCAATGACCGAAGCACCGACTCCTTTGAGCGAGTCGGAAAGGGAGAAGGCCGAAGCGCTCGCGGCCGCGCTCAATCCTCGGGCTGAACGAAACCCGACAGCGCCGGCGACTCCATCCCGAAAACCGACGAACGCCGCCAACACCGCGACCGAAGAATTGGCGCCGCCTGCGGTTGAAGTCCCCTCGCCCGCTCCGGCTGCCGCCGTCGTGACGCCGCCGCCCCAGGACCCCAAGGTCGTCGAAGCGCGCCTCACCCGCAATGTCGAGCCGAAATACCCGGAGCGCTGCACGCGTCGTGCGGCCGCCGTCGAAACGGTGGAGCTTGCCTTCGCGATAACGCCGCTAGGCGCGCCGACAGGCGTCTATGTCGTGGATTCTTCGAATGAGTGCTTCAATTCAGCCGCTGTCAATGCCGCCTATGATTTGCGCTTCGCGCCCAAGACGGTGGACGGCAAGGCGGTCCAGCAGGACGGGAAACGCATCACCCTTCGCTTCGCGCGCTGATCCGCCCTAATCCAGCAAGCTCATCGAGACCGAGCGCGAGATTGAGATTCTGGACCGCCTGCACGGCGGCGCC
>CAYTVQ010000058.1:0-12298 GCA_964441615.1 uncultured Caulobacterales bacterium
GCGAGCGGTGATGTTGGCGGCGCGCTCCAGATCCTCGCCGAGATCGAGCGAGGCTATGGCGTCGGGGTGCACCTGCTTCATGCGTGCGTGATAGGCGCGGCGGATCTCTTCGGGGCCCGCATCTTTCGAGATGCGCAGGATTTCATGAGGGTCGAACCGGCGCCGCTTCCTTGCGGACGCCCCATCGTCCTCTGGCGCGGCCTTGTCTTCGTTCGGCTTTGAGCCGGACTTTTCCGACGGTCCGCCGGCGTCAGGGCCGCCTGGATCGGCGGCCGGGTCGGCCGTCTGCTCAGGACTTTCCGCCTTCGGGTCCGGCGCCGGCGCCTCCTGCGGTTCTTCTTCCGGCTGCTCGATGATCGAGACGATGTTCTGCTTTGAGGCGATCATGGTCGCGCCGTCGGCGCGCTTGATCGGGATGAACTGACGCTGGTCGTTGAGAAGATCGATGAGGCGTTCGCCCACTTTCAGGAAGACATAGGCCGCGAAGGGAGGCTGACCCGTCAGCGCAACGATGACGCGGTGCTCGTTCTTGTGGCGCGCCGTGCTGGATTTGTCGAACATGCGGGACCCGGCCGGCCCTTTACCTGGGCCATCTCGGCGCAGAGCGTATCAAAGTTGCGCTTAACGCGGCGTTTCGTCCGCTCGCGTCCCATTCTGGGACGCTCCGCGCTCCATCCAGCGAATGAAGGCGATGGTCGGGAAGGCCCAGAGGACTCCGGCGGCCATGTAGTAGGGAGCCTGAAAGTACCAGCGCGCCGGGATCTCCGCCCCTAGCAGGGCCGCGGCGAAAAGATAAGCGGCGAGCGCCGGCAGCAGCAGGCTGACGCCGAGGAGCTTTTTCAGCCGCGGTTTCATCGGGCGGGGACTAATCCGTCTGCTCGTTGAAGAGCGCGGCGAGGCGTTCGCGATCGATCCTGACCGCGTAGTCTTCGCGAAGGCCATTGAGATAGGCTTCGAGGTATTCCTGATTGATCTGGCTTCCCAGCATCTGCCGGAACCCCGCTTCCTGCCCGGGCCCCACGGGATTCTTGCCGAAATCGATCTGGCGCACCTCGACGAGCATCTGCGCGCCGCCAGCGCCCTCGCCGACGACCACAGCGTTGAGGTTGGCGGCGAAGGCCTTTTCGGAAAGCTCCGGCGGGATGAATGGGTCAGGACGGCCGCGCAGCAGGGTCGTTTCGGAGACCGCGCTGTTCACCGAGGCTGCAGCGTCGGCGAGCTTCTTGCCGCCCGCCGTCGCCTCGGTGATCCGCCTGACAGCGGCGGCGATTCGCTCCTTGCGCTCAAGGGCCCGCCACTTCTGCGCGACTTCGTCCGCCACCTGATCATAGGGAAGAACGGCCGGCGGGCGTACTTCCTCGACCTGCACCAGAAAATAGCCGCCCCCTTCGAGCTGCTCGGGCTCGGACTCATCGCCCTCGCTGAGCCTGAAGACCTCCTTCAGGACTTCTCCCGGGATGTCCGCGATGATGGCGCCGCCGGGAGCGAAACTGAATGAATCGACCGGTCCGAATTCTCTTGCTTCTAGGCCCGCCTTCTTTGCGGCGTCGCTAAGGACGGCGCCCGTGTCGCGCGCCTCCTGCAGGGCCTCCAGCGCGTCGCGCATTTTCTTCTTGCCGGCTTGTTTCTCAAGCTCCGCGACGATTTCAGAGCGCACCTCTTCGAATGTCTTGAGGCTTGGCGCGATGACGCCTGCGACCTGGATGACAGAGTAGCCGAAGAGGCCCTTTATCGGCCCAATTACAGCGCCCTCTTCAAGTCCGCTTGCGAACGCCGCTTCGGCGACGGCCGGATCGAGCATGTCCTTCTTCGTGATCTCGGTGAGTGTCGAGGCTGACAGGGTCGAGCCGTTCTCGGTCGCGACGGCTTCAAACGGCTTTCCTTGCCGGAGCGCGTCGGCGGCAGCTTTCGCTTTGGCCTCGTCGCCGAACGTCGTCTGATAGAGCGTGCGCCGCTCTGGCGTCTCGTAGAGTCGCGCCTTATTTGCTTCATAGGATTTCAATAGCTCTTCCTCGGACGGCGTCGCAGCGAAATCCTCCGGATGCAGGATTACGGCGTTGAAGGTCCGATATTCGGGGGCAGTGAACTCCTTCTTGTTCTCGTCAAAGAACTTCCTGAGATCGTCCGCCGTCGGCTCTTTCGCGGGGCCCGCAATGTCGTCGGTGATCATCAGATAGCCGACGCGTCGCGCTTCGCTCTCGCGCAACAGCAGCGTCCGGGCGAAGACTTCAGGCGCCGGCGGTCCGGCCATGAGGCTCGAAATCAGCTGGTCGCGAAGAAGCTGGTTGCGGATGAGGCTCTCAAATCCGAGCTCATTCAGTTCATTCGCCTGGAGGATCTGCGCAAGGCGCTGTCGGTCGAATTTGCCGGTGGTCGGATTTTTGAAGTTCTCGTTCGTCTCGATATATCGCCGGACCATGTCGTCGGTCATGACGAGGCCGAGCTTCCTTGCTTCCTGTTCGAGGATGGATCGCGTCGTCACCTGCTGGACGACCTGATCGCCGAGCTTTTCCGCGCGGGCGTCCGCCGGGGTGTATTTGCCCTCGCGCTCCTCGCGCCGCATGCGCATGGCGCGGCTGTATTCGGATTGCAGCACCGAGGTCGACAGGGCCTCGTTCCCGACTTTCATGGTCGGCCGCTGCGCGAAATCGGAAAGACCCGGCACTCCCCAGAGCGCGAATGAAAGCACCAGGAGCGCCGCGCCGAAGACCGCAACGATGTTCTTCATTCCCGAGCGGACCTGCTTCAGCATGGGCTTTGTTCTCACTTTGGTTCGGCGGCGCGGACCCTAATGTCGCCCGGTTGGCGCGACAAGGCTTACGCCTTCTGGACAAGCCGCGGCCCTTTGCCTAGAGCGCCCCGACACATCACGGAGCAATCATGACGCCGCTCATCGCCGGCAACTGGAAAATGAACGGGCTCGCGGCGTCTCTCGCCGAGGCTGACCGGCTGAAGTCCCTGATCGGGAGGGAAGGTCCCGAAATTCTCATATGCCCGCCCTTCACCCTGATCGCGCAGCTCGCCTGGAAGCTCAAGGGAGCGCCGATCGCCGTCGGCGGGCAGGACTGTCATGCGAAGCCGTCGGGCGCCCATACCGGCGACGTCAGCGCCGAAATGCTGAAGGACGCCGGCGCCGCCTATGTGATCGTCGGCCATTCCGAGCGTCGGCAGGATCATGGCGAGAGCGACGCCCTCGTACGCGCAAAGGCCGAGGCCGCGCGGCGCGCCTTGCTGACGCCGATCGTCTGCGTCGGCGAGACGGCGTCCGAGCGCCGGGCCGGCCAGGAACAGAAGGTCGTCGGCGGCCAGATCGAAGGGTCTCTCCCGGCGGGCGCCGGGCCGCTCGTCATCGCGTATGAACCGGTCTGGGCCATCGGGACGGGTCTGACGCCGACGGCTGAAGACATCGCCGCCATGCATGCATTCATTCGAGGCCGCGTCGGGCCGAAGGTCCGCATCCTTTATGGGGGCTCGGTCAAGCCTGCCAATGCGCGCGAAATTCTCCATCTGCCGAATGTCGGCGGCGCCCTCGTCGGCGGCGCCTCGCTCAAGGCTGACGAATTCCATGCCATCATCGCGGCGGCCCCGCAGCAATCCGGGGCGGTCGCCAGCACGTAGAGCGGGAATGGCTTCCCCGGCGAGGAGCATTGTGCGTAAAGCCATGCGGATGGGCGTGCTGATTCTGCTCGGCCTCGTGCTGGCGCTGGCGACCCTGTCGGGTTGCGCGACCATGCGGGCGGAGAAGGCCGCCCCGCCTGTCGGCCAGCTTGCAGAGGTTGACGGCGGGAGGATTCACCTCGTCGATCTTGCCCCCAGGGACGCGCCAAAGAGCGCGCCAATCGTTCTCATTCACGGCGCCAGCGTCAATCTCCGCGACATGAAGCTCGCGCTCGGCGACAGGCTGGCGAAAAACCATCGGGTCATCGCCCTTGATCGGCCCGGTCGCGGATATTCGACGAGGCCGGAGAACGGTTGGCGGCTCGATGTGCAGGCGCGCCTCATCCACGAAGCGCTTGTAGCGCGCGGCGTCGAGAAGCCGGTGATTGTCGGCCAGAGTCTCGGCGGCGCGGTCGCGCTCGCCTACGCCCTTCAGTATCAGGACGAGATGACGGGGCTGGTGCTGCTCGCCCCCGTCTCCCATGAATGGCCGGGCGGCGTCGCCTGGTACAACAAGGTCTCCGGCTGGCCGGTTGCGGGTTTTCTGCTGCGGCGGCTCGTCATTCCGCTCTACGGTCCCGTAGCGGCGAGAGGCGGCGTCGCCGGCTCTTTCGGCCCCGATGCCGCCCCGCAGGACTATTACGACGAAACCGGCCTTTCACTCCTGTTCCGTCCGGGCGATTTTCGCGCCAATGCGGAGGATTTGCGCAATCTCAAGCCGCAGGTCATCGCGCAGAGCGGGCGCTACGGCGAAATTCGCGTTCCAACTCTGATATTCGCCGGCCTCTCCGACCGTACTGTCTCGCCGAAAATCCACGCGATGCAGCTTGCGCGCGAAATCCCGGGCGCGCGCCTGACCCTGCTGCCTGAGACGGGCCATGCGCTGCATCACGCGCAGCGCGAGGTGATCCTTCAGGCGATCGATGGCCTCGCCAAATGACCTGCGGTCAGCCGCTGCGACGGGCCAGCCAGTCCGCGCGCGCGAGCTCCCAGTAATGCGAGCGGCGGACGCCGCCGCCAGGCAGCGCGCTGTCGATCTCGCCCATATGGCGGAATCCGGCGCCCTCCATGATCCTCCGTGAGCGGACATTATCGAGGGCGGCGGTCTCGCACAGGAGATCGACGCCGAGCGTCTCGAAGAGCCAGTCGAAGGCCCGCTGCGCGCCCTCGCGCCCGCGTCCCGATCCCTGGAGATCCGGGCGGATGGCGCCGCCGAGATCGGCGGCCGACCATTCCGGCCAGACCTCGATATCGTGATAGCCGCCAACGCCGCCTTCGTTGTCGAGCGTGAGGATCAGCAGGCCTTCGCCGCGCGCCTGCTCATCGACATGTCGGGCGATGAAGTCGCGGCAGGCGTCCAGCGATATTGGTTTCGGCAGGGTATAGATTGGGCCGCTCACCGCGGGGTCCGCGACGAGGCTGAAGAACGCCCCGGCGTCTTCGATGCGTGCAAGCCGCGCCGGCGCGCCCGGCGGAAAAGAGACGGCGCGCACCGCAGCGCGGATCGCAGCTGCCTTCTCCGCGGACGCGGGAATCCGGGTCAATGGAAGCTCAGTCATTGGGATGCAGAAAATGCGCGCGGACTTTCGCGCCGGGCAACGAAAAAAAACCGGCGGACACGAAGTCCGCCGGGGCCGAGTTTTGAGGTCAGGAAGGGCGTCGAAAGGGTCAGCGGGCCAGAACGAAGAAGCTGGAAAGGCCGAGGCCGCCAGACACGATCATCATGCCAACGAGGACAACTGTGAGGACGGTCAACATGGCGGCTTCCTTTCCTTCTTCCCCCAGGCGCTCCGTTCCGGCCCGCCTGATGAGTGAAAGATAAGCGAGGTCCCGGCCTGACCTTGTGCTGTGCGTCACTCAAGCCGTGTTTCTGGTGCAAGCCACTGAAATACAGGCTCTTTTTGAAGCTTTGCCGATCGTCATGGCGTCGGTGAAATGCGGCAAAGGGAAGGCGGCGCCCCGATTGGCCCGGCAGGAAGAGTTGGCGTCCCCGACAGGACTTGAACCTGTGGCCCCCAGATTAGGAATCTGGTGCTCTATCCGCCTGAGCTACGGGGACGATCGCATGATGCTAGCAGCATCTGCGCACCCGCGGAACGGGACATTCGGCGCCGCCTAAAATCCTGAAACTTGTCCCAAAATCGATTATGGTCGAACAATCGGCCGCCGCAAACCGCCGCTAAGGCCGGCATGAGGCGAAGGGGACGGCGCGCGCACCGCGCCGATGGGAGCAGACATGTCACGGACGAATATTCTTCTGGCGGGCGCCATCGTGTTCGCCCTGGCGATCGGCGTTCTGATCGGCCGGTTCGCGCTGCCTCAGGGCGGCCTCGGTCTGCCCTCGTTCTCGCGCGAGACCGGCGAGCAGGGCCGGAGCGTCCGCGAGCCCTTCCAGGAACTGCGCGGCGAAGGCGCGCGTCGGCCGGGGCCTGCGGTCGCCGATGGTTTCGCCTTCTCGCGTCTCAACCTCGACATGTCGGGCGACAAGCCCAAGGCCTGCTTCGTCTTTACCGAAAAGCTCGATGACAGCGGCAAGACCAATTACGGCGACTACATCCGCCTCACGCCGTCCGTGAAGCCCGCCGTCGAGGTGAACGGTCAGAACCTCTGCGTTTCGGGCCTCGCCTTCGACGTCGATTACACGGCGACGCTGAAGAAGGGTCTCCCCGGCGCCAAGGGCCAGACGCTCGATCGGCCCCAGGAGATCGCGATCGCCTTCGGCGACAAGCCCGCCTATGTCGGCTTTGCCGGCGACGGCGTGATCCTGCCGCGGCTTGAGGCCGACGGGATCGGCATCGAGACGGTGAATGTCGATAAATTCGAGATTGATGTGCGCCGCGTCTCCGACCGCTCGCTGGCGCGCAAGGCGATGGTCAAGGGCGAGTCCGTTTCCGAAGAGGATTATCTCTACGTCTATGGCGAGGAAGACGGCGGGGATGTCGGGGTCAAGGTTTTCAGCGGCGTGTTCGACGTCAAGGCCGACCGCAACCAGACGAAGACGACCGTATTCGCGCTCGGCGCTGCGCTGAAGGACCTGAAACCCGGCGCCTATTTCGTACGCCTCAAGGACGTTTCGGAAGGCGTCGACAAATACAGCCCGGCCCAGGCCTGGCGCTGGGTCCTCTTCACAGACATTGCGCTCACGTCCTATTCGAGTTCGTCGGGCATCGACGTCTTCGCGCGCTCGATTTCGAGCGGCAAGCCGCTCGCGGGCGTCGAGCTCTCGCTGATTGCGGGCAATAACGACGTGCTCGGAACAGCACGGACGGACGCTGACGGCCGCGCGCGGTTCGCCGAGGCGGCGGTCAATGGCGAGTTCCCGCTCAATCCGCGCATGATCATGGCCTATGGCGCCAATCAGGACTTCGCCGCGCTCGACCTCCAGCGCGCGCCGCTCGATCTTTCCGACCGCAATGTCGCGGGAAGGGCCGCCCCGGCGAAAGTCGACGCCTTCATCTATCTCGACCGCGGCATCTACCGCCCGGGCGAGACCGTGCATATCGCGGGACTCCTGCGCGACGCCGCCGGCAAGGCGGTCGCCGATCGTCCGGTGACGGTGACCGTGCGCCGGCCGAACTACACCGAAGCGGAAAAGTTCCGTGTCGAGAAGACCGACATCGGCGGCTTCGCAAACGATTTCGAGATTCCGCGCTCGGCGGCGCGCGGAACATGGACCATCACGGTCGAGGCCGACGGCGCCGGGGCCGTAGGCGCTGAAAATTTCTCTGTCGAGGATTTTGTCCCGCAGCGGCTGGAAGTGACGCTCGACGTCGATGAGAAGAAGCCGATGCTTCCCGACGAGCCGCGCGCGATCACGGTCAAGAGCCGCTTCCTTTACGGCGCGCCGGCCGCGGGCCTTGGCGTCGAGGCCGAAGCGAGGCTGAGACTGGATCCCAATCCGTTCCCGGACTTCGCGCAATACCGCTACGGACCGGCGGACGGAAAGTTCGATGAACGCTTCATCCAGCTTCCGAACGCCCAGCTGGACGACAGGGGCGAGACAACAATCAACCTTACGATCGACGACGGCCCCCTCGGTCTCGGCGCGCCGCTCCGGGCCGATGTCGTGGTTGGCGTCATCGAGCCTGGCGGGCGCGTCGTGCGCGAGAGCGCGCGCGTGCCGGTGCGCTGGGACGAACGCTATGTGGGCTTGAAGCTCGGCGGCGACGGCTACGGATTTGGCGAGAACGATCCGGTCGAAGTGAACGCCATCCTTGTCGGGCGCGACGGCGCGCTCGCCGCGGGCGATCTCGAATGGCGTCTCGTCGAGGAAGACTACTGGTTCGACTGGTATCGCGAGGATGGCGAGTGGCGCTGGCGCCGGTCGTTCAAGGACATTCTGGTGGCCGAAGGAAAGGCCGCCGCGTCCGCTTCGGGACCCGCCTCGATCAAACAGAAGCTCGATCCCGGCGATTACCGCCTTTCGGTGACGGACCCGACGACGGGCGCGCAGACCGACATCCGGTTCTATGTCGGCTGGCGCTCCTACGCGGCGGGAGTCGAGACGCCGGACCAGGCGGCGCTCTCGAGCCCCGTCGATCCGGTGCAGCCCGGCGCGCAGGCCAAACTCATGCTGAAGCCGCCCTATGAGGGCGAAGCCATCGTCGCGGTCGCAACCGACCGCGTGCACTCGATTCAGCGCGTGAAGGTCGGAGCGGAGGGCAAGGAGATCCTCATCAATACCGACCCGTCCTGGGGCGCCGGATTCTATGTGCTGACGACGATCGTGACTCCGCGCGACGTCGTCAACCGTCCGATTCCGCGCCGTGCCATGGGCGTTGCCTATGTTCCCTTCGACATGTCCACGCGCAAGCTCGCGGTCGAAGTCGGCGCCGGGAAGCTTGTCCGTCCACGGCAGAATATCGTGATGCCGGTGAAGATCGTCGGCGCGGCGCGCGGCGAGAAGGTCATGCTGACCCTGGCGGCGGTCGATGAGGGCATCTTGCGCCTGACCAAGTTCGCCTCGCCCGACCCGGTCGACTACTATTACGGCAAGAAGGCGCTCGGCGTTGAAGTCCGCGACGATTATGGCCGCATCCTGCACGCCAATCTCGGCGCGCCGGCGCGCTTCGGCGGCGACCAGATCGGCGGCGAGGGCCTCACCGTCGTGCCGACAAAATCGGTCGCACTTTATTCGGGCCTCGTCTCTGTCGGCCCCGACGGGACAGCGAAAGTGCCGGTCGAGATTCCGGACTTCAACGGCGAATTGCGCCTGATGGCCGTCGCCTGGAGCGGCGACAAGCTTGGCTCGTCCTCGCAGCCGCTCACCGTGCGCGATCCGGTCCCGGCCGAGCTCGCCTTGCCGCGCTTCCTCGCGCCGGGCGACTCGGCCTCGGCGACGCTCCTCATAGACAATGTCGAGGGCGCAGCCGGCGACTACAAGGTGACGGTGCGCGGCGGCGCGCCGATCACGGTTCAGGAGACGAAAACCTTCAATCTCGCCAAGGGCAGGAAGGCGACTGAACGCTTCGCCTTCGCCGCCGGCGAGACCGGCATCGGCTCGGTGTCGCTCGATGTCGAAGGGCCCGGCGGCTTCAAGGTGTCGCGCAGCTATCCGATCCAGGTGCGCACGCCCTATTTCCCGGTCACGAATGTCAGCACGGCCTCGCTGCAGCCCGGCGAGACCTTCCTCGCCAATGCGGCCCTCGTCGAACCTTTTGTGCCCGGATCGGCCGAGGTGACCGTCTCGTTCTCGCGCATCAAGGGCGTCGAACCCGGGCCGCTGCTCGATTCGCTCTACCGCTACCCCTATGGATGCTCGGAACAGCTCACGAGTTCGGCGATGCCGCTGCTGTTCGTGGATGTGCTCGGCGGCGAAGCGGGGCGCGGGCCCGAACGCGCCGTGCGTCCGCGCATCCAGAAGGCGGTCAACGAACTGCTCGAACGGCAAAGCGCCGATGGGGCGTTTGGCCTCTGGCGCGAAGGCGATGGCTGGGCGACGCCCTGGCTCGGCGCCTATGTCACCGACTTTCTCTACCGCGCAAAGGCGCAGGGCTACGCCGTGCCGGATGCGGCGCTCGACCGCTCCTATCAGGCGCTCGCGCAGATCGCGCGCGTCGATAAGTGGGTGTCGGTCGCCTACGACCTGGACGCGCATGCGGGCAGCTGGTCGAATGACACCAATGAGCTGCTGAGAAAGCGCTCGGCGGCCTACGCCATGTATGTGCTGGCGCGCGCCGGGAAGGCGGATCTCTCGGATCTGCGCTACTTCCACGATGCGCTCTTGAAATCGACGCCCGATCCTCTGGCCCGCGCCCATGTCGGGGCGGCGCTCGCGGCGATGGGCGACCGCTCGCGCTCGATCAGCGCCTTCGGCCTGGCGGTCGATGCGCTCGGCTATGACAATACCGGCGACTACTACCAGACGCCGTTGCGCGATGCGGCTGGCGTGCTCGCCCTTGCGGCCGAGGCCGACCGGGCCCAGCTCGTCGATACGCTCACGGACGATTTCTCCCGGCGCATGCGCGACCCGGAATCGCTCCATACGCAGGAGAAGGCGTTCGTTCTTCTTGCCAGCCAGGCGCTCCTGAAGCGCTCAGGCCCGATGGCGCTCTCGATCGGCGGGGTCAAGCCGAAGGATCTGAAGCCTGCGCCGAGCTTCGTCCCGACGCTCGCCGAGCTTCAGAAGGGCGTCTCCTACAAGAACGAGGCGACCGGCGCGATCTTCCGTACCGTGATGGTCTCGGGCGCGCCGAAATCCGCCCCGCCCCCGACGGCGCAGGGCTTCACGATCGAGAAGCGCTTCGCGACGCGCGACGGCCGTCCCGCGGATCTCGCAGCGGTCAGACAGAATGACCGCCTCGTCGTAGTGCTCAGGGGGGCGGCGCAGGCCGAGCGCACCCATCCCGCCATCATTGCGGATCTTCTGCCCTCCGGCTTCGAGATCGAGACGCTGCTGCGGCCCGAGGACGGCGCCGGCGACGCCGGCTCCGGCCCCTATGCCTGGATCGGCGCGATCAGCCGTCCGCAGATCGCAGAGGCGCGCGACGACCGTTACGTCGCGGCGATCGACCTTTCGAACCGCCAGGGCTTCACCTTCGCCTATGTCGTGCGCGCGGTGACGCCGGGGACCTTCACGGTTCCCGGCGCCGTCATCGAGGACATGTACAAGCCCGGCGTCGTCGGGCGTTCGGCTGCGGCGAAGCTGACGGTGGCCCCGTCGCCGTGACGGCTTTGACGGCACTCCGCCGCTTTTCCCCCCTTCGGCGAAGCCGAGGGAGGGCAGGGGCGAAGGCTGCGGCCGGAGGGGGAGATTCGAAAGCGCTGGCCGCCGCGCGCCGGCTCGCGCTGGGCCTTGCCGCTTTCCTGTCGCTTCTGCTCGCTCTGGATGCGGCCTTCCCGCCCCCGCTGAAACGCGCCGAAGCCTACAGCCCGCTGGTGCTCGATCGCGAGGGGCGCTGGCTGCACGCCTTTGCGACCGACAAGGGCCGCTGGCGCTTCAAGGCGGATGTCGAAAAGATCGACCCCGTTTTTGTCGAACGGCTCGTGGCTGTGGAGGACAAGCGCTTCTATGCGCATCCCGGCGTCGATTTCGCCGCGCTGATGCGGGCCGCGAAAGATGCCGCAGAAGCAGGGGAGGCGACGTCCGGCGCCTCGACAATCACCATGCAGGCTGCGCGGCTTCTCGAACCCCGCGAGCGCACTATTTCAGCCAAACTGATCGAAATGCTCCGGGCTCTGCAGATTGAGAGCCGCCTCTCCAAGAAGGAGATTCTCGATCTCTATCTGACGCTCGCCCCCTATGGCGGAAACATCGAGGGCGTGCGCGCCGCGAGCCTTCTCTATTTCGGCCATGAGCCCGCGCATCTCTCCGACGCCGAGCAGGCGCTTCTGATCGCGCTGCCGCAGGCGCCGGAAGCGCGCCGGCCCGATCTGCGCCCGAAGGCGGCCGCGGCCGCGAGGGCGCGCGTGCTCGCGCGGCTTGAAAGAAGCGGCCGCATCGACGCCGTCCGGGCGGCGGAGGCGCGCGAGGCGAGCCTTCCGGCGCGGCGCGCCCCTCTCGACCGCCTCGCCTGGCACGCCGCGCGCGAACTCAGCCAGGGTGAAGCGACGGACGGCATCGTCATTTCGAGCCTCGATGCGCGCTTGCAGGCGCTCGCCGAGGCGCGCGCGCGCGCCTATGCCGCAAAGCTCGACGACGGAGCGACGGTAGCGCTGATGATCGTCGACGCCCGCACGCGCGCGGTGCGCGCCGCCGTCGGCTCGGCCGACTTCAAGACCGCCGGCGGCTGGATCGATCTGACCCGCGCCGTGCGCTCGCCGGGATCGACATTGAAGCCGATCATCTACGGCCTCGCCTTCGAGGAGGGGCTGGCCGGTCCCGACACCGTCATCGACGACATGCCGCAATCTTTTGACGGCTATGCGCCAGAGAATTTTGACCGGACCTTTCGCGGCGAAGTGCGCCTTGCTGACGCGCTCCAGCATTCGCTGAATGTGCCGGCAGTGACGCTGCTTGATCGTCTGGGCGCTGAGCGTCTTGCCGCCGTCCTCGGTGCGTCGGGCGTTCATCTCAAAGGTCCGAAGCGGGCGGGCCGGGATTTCGGACTGACGCTTGCGCTCGGCGGCGGCGGCCTCGGCCTGCGCGACCTCGCGTCGCTCTATGCCGGCCTCGCCAATGACGGCGCCGCCGCGCCGCGGG
>CAYTVQ010000059.1:0-3959 GCA_964441615.1 uncultured Caulobacterales bacterium
CGCCACAGGGGGCGAGCGTCGCGAAGGACGCTGGCGCGATGAACGGCCGCGAGCCCAGCTCACGGCCGCCCGCCGGTCCGTCTCACGGGCCTTGAGCCGCTGGCGCCGCCGCAAGCCAAGCCACCGCGGACGCCCAGGGCGCCGGGGCGGCGCGCGACAGCTGGCGGACCGCATTCCTCCCCCCTCTCCCGCCCTTCGAAGCGGGAGAGGGGAGACTTCGCCGCGCCGCAGGAGTGCGCAGCCACGAAAGCCGGACTCGGTGGGCCGGCGCTCCGGCCCTATGCCTGCTTCCTGCGCCGCATCTTGAGGCCGCCGAGGCGGGCCTTGGCGATTCGTTTCAGGCCGATCGCGATCAGCTCTTCGTCGATGACGGCTGGATCGTAGTCCTCGAAGCGGTCGCCGATATCCTCATTAAGCGGATGAGTTTCGTCGACGAGGGCATCGAGCAGATCGTAGAAGCCGCCGCAACGGCGCCTCCCCTCGTTCCGGATCGGGGCTTTCGGCGGGATGAGCGGGGTTGGAGCGCCTCGCGAGTCGCGTCGCGAATCGCACCGATCCGATTCGCGAATCGCGGCTCACGCACAATTGCCTGCGGCGCATTGTTACGGAGATGCAATTTAATTTCCCCCAGCCGGGAATCATGTGCGGATGCGGCATCGCTAGTTCAGGGGCTGCGTCGCACTCGGCCCTGTTAATGGGGGTTTTCGCCATGAAGAAATTGCTGATCGCAGCGCTCGCTGCAACTTTCACAAGCCTGCCCGCCTTCGCCGCGCCGATGACCATGACCGGCGTTTCCTTCGACACCGACAACGCCGCAACCGAAGTCCTCTGGGCGCAGGGCGGCGTCACGACCGGTCCCGCCGCCAATCGCCGCGAGGCCTGCGGCGGCTCCGGGCCGCCGACCGGCCCCAATGGGATCGAGTGCCGCGCGCTCGAAGTCCAGGGCTTCAATCTCAACACCTATGTCGAGATCGACGGCAACGGCACCGCGCCGGACGACGTTCTCTCTCTCCTTTTCCCGAACGCGATCGTGAATGGCGCGGGCTCGTGTCTCGCCTCGCCCAATAACGGCCTCAACGGTCCGGCGAGCGCTGCAAATTACGCCGGCTGCGACCTTCTCGTGTTCGAGATCCTGAATCAGGCCGACAATCCGACGATCTCGCTGACGCTGAACGGCGTCTCGGTCCTCGGGGTCCTCCTCGCGCAAGAGGGCATAAACTCGACTCATGTCGCGATCTGGGGCTTCGATCTCACCTGGCTGGGCGTGCCGGTCGGCGATCAGGCGAATAATCCCCTGTTCATCAGCCGGCAGGTCGGCTCGCCCGACGTGGCCGCAGTCGTCGGCCTCAATGTCGCCGCGCCGGTGATCCCTCTGCCCGCCGCCGTCTGGCTGTTCGCCGCCGGCCTTGCAGGTCTCGGCGTCGCCGGCCGGCGCGCGCGTTCCGCCCCCGCAGGCTGACGCGCGCGGCGTTCTGCTCAGTCGCGGAACACGACCGTCTTGGCCCCGTTGATCAGCACACGGTCTTCCAGGATGTGTGAGACCGCGCGGGCCAGGACCCTGCGCTCGATGTCTCGGCCCTTGCGGATAAGATCGTCCGGCGTGTCGGCGTGGCTGATATGCTCGACATCCTGAACGATGATCGGTCCGTCGTCGAGGTCTGGCGTCACGAAATGCGCGGTCGCGCCGATGATCTTTACGCCGCGCGCATGCGCCTGGTGATAGGGCCTGGCGCCCTTGAAGCCCGGTAAAAAGCTATGATGGATGTTGACGCAGCGCCCGGCGAGGCTTGCTGCGAACTCCGGCGACAGGATCTGCATATAGCGCGCCAGCACCACAAGCTCAGCGCCCTGGCGCTCGATGATGGCGGCGATTTCATCCTCCTGCGCTGCACGCCGCCCTTCCGTCACGGGTAGGTGGTGGAACTCGATATCGTCGCCGATCGGCAGGGCGAGAGCCTCCCGGGGATGATTCGAGACGACGCCGACGACATCCATCGCCAGTTCGCCGATGCGCATGCGGTAGAGGAGATCAGCCAGGCAGTGATCGAATTTTGAGACCAGAATAAGAACCTTCGCGCGCCGGTCCCTGCCCCGGATGCGCCACTCCATCCGATAGTCCGCCGCCGTCTCCGTAAAGCGCTCGCGAAGGCCGGCTATCCGCGCACGGTCGAGCGCAAAGACGACGCGCATGAAGAACCGGGTGGTCTCCTCGTCGTCGAACTGCTGCGCGTCGAGAATATTGGCGCCCTCGGCGAACAGGAGGCTGGAGACCGCGGCGACAATGCCCGGCCGGTCGGGACAGGACAGCGTGAGAATGAAGGCGTCGGACAAGCGGCTCTCCGCGGCGGATTCCCGCGATATTTGCCCCGGAGTCGTTAATCCCGGTTTGCCGCGATGGCCGCGGGCGCGTCAGGCCGCCGAACGGAAGCTGACGATTTTCGTGGGGTTTCTCGGCGGTTCGCCGCGGGCGACAGCGTCGACATTCTCCATGCCCTCTACGACCTCACCCCAGACGGTATACTTGCCGTCAAGAAACGAAGCGTCGTTGAAGCAGATGAAGAACTGGCTGTCGCCGCTGTCAGGATTGCTGGCGCGCGCCATGGAGCACACGCCGCGCTGGTGCGAGATGTCGCTGAATTCTGCCTTGAGCTTCTTGCCGGAGCCGCCGGTGCCGTCGCCCTTCGGGCAGCCCATCTGCGCCATGAACCCCTCGATGACGCGATGGAGCTTGAGGCCGTCATAGAAGCCCTCGTCGGCGAGCTCCTTGATGCGCGAGACATGCTTTGGCGCCTTGTCCGCCCTTAATCTGATGACGACCGGCCCAGTTTCAAGCGTCAGGATCATCCTCTCGGTCATAGTTCAAGCCTTCCATCGATGCGTCGCGGCGGATTGATGTCGCAAACGTCCTTCACATAGCCTTCCTTGACGGCGCCGAGGGCCTCGATGAACTTCCTGAAGCTCTCCGAGCCGGTCTTCATCACCTCGATCTTCGGGCGCTCCTTCGCCGGCATGTCGGACGCGATCTGGGCCCGCACGATGGGGGTCGGCCGCTTGGGCGGCTCACCGCGGTCGATGCGACGGCTATTCTCCGCGCCATCGACGATGATGCCCCAGACAGAATAGGTACGGTCGAGGTTGAGGCGCGCATCGCCGAGCAGGATGAAAAACTGGCTGTTGGCGCTGTCCGGCCTCGACGCGCGCGCCATCGAGAGGACACCCGGACAGTGCAGCGGCCAGAGTTCGACGCGGCGGTCAGCGCGAAAGGCGCGCAGCGATTCCGGCTGGGCGCCGACCGGCATGCCTTCGATGAAGCCGACGCGCGCGGCGATGCGGTCGCGGCCGATCTCGACAAAGTTGGCGACGTCCTTCGTATCCTTCACGAATTCGGCTGGGAGGTTTGGAAGGCTTGAGCCGCCCGTGCCGTCGCCTTTGGGATCCCCGCCCTGCGCCACGAAGCCCTCGATCACCCGATGGAACGTGAGGCCATTGTAGAAGCCCTGCTTCACGAGGGTCTTGATCTGGGCGACATGGGCCGGCGCAAAGTCAGGGCGCAATTCGACAAAGACCGGGCCGGCGGGCAGATCCAGGACGAGCAGGTTTTCGGGGTTGACCGTGCGCCAGTCTTCGGCAGGCGCCTTGTCGGCGATCGAATAGGCGGTCAGCGGGTCTTTTCGGCGCCGCTCCTCTTCCTTGGCTGCTTTCTTCTCGGCCTTTTCCAGCTTTTCTGCCGCATTGATGACCGACTTTACTTCGTCGGAGTCATCTTTGGGCCCCTGGGCCATGGCCCCGCTGGCGGCCAGCGCAGCCAGGACCGCCCCGGCTGCAACGCTTCGAATAATCATGAAGACTGGCTTTCCTTGAACTCAAAACGCGGCCGCGAAGGCGGCCGCGGCGCGAGCCATAGCGCGAAATGCGCCGGCCGCCAATTCACGGATGGAACACCCGGCGGCCTTGAATCC
>CAYTVQ010000059.1:4059-6162 GCA_964441615.1 uncultured Caulobacterales bacterium
GGAGTTTGAACGAGATCGCTGGCTCGCAACCGCGCTTCCAACCAAGCGCCGGCGGCTGGCCTCCTAGACGCCGAGCCAGCGTTGCGCGACCTTTTCAAACAGCCCCCCGAACACAAGGGGCGCGTTGGTCGCGATCAGGCAAATACAGGGTTCCGCGCCGATTGCGCGCGGACTGTGCATATCGTCGCGGTCAAGATCCGCGAAGTCGCCGTGGCCGAACACGCCAAGCTCGTCCTCATACGCCCCCTGCAAAATCAGGGTGAACTCGCCGTCGCCATGACTGTGCCGCGGAATCCTGACACCGGGCTCGATCCTGAAGAGACGGAGCGCGCCAGGCCGGTAGCCCTTGGCGTCAAGCAGGGCCTGCGAAAACCCCCGGGTGACGGGTTTCCATTCAATTCCCTCAAACTTGCCCTCGATAAACCTGCGCAAGGCCTCCGGGACCTTGATGTCGCCGCCGAGCCGCGCCGCCAGGCCGCCCTCCTCCTGCTCTCCGGCGCGCGCCCAGAAGCGCTCAAGCGCGCCGGCGCTCATCTCCTCGCCTTGGAGAGCTTCAAGCGCGGCGCCGCCAAGCGTCTCGAAATCGATAACGTCCCTCCGGCATTCCGCACACATCGACAGGTGGGCGGCGATCGCGATCGAGCGCGCCTCATCCAGCGCGCCGGCAACGAAGCCGGCAAGCGTTTCCGATTTGGGATGGTGGGTCATACGCGTCACTTGAACTCTTCAAGTTCCCTCTTGATGCGGGCGAAAGCGAGACGAAGCCGCGACTTGACGGTGCCAAGGGGCAGGTTCAGTCGTCTTGCAATCGCTGAATGCGGTTCGTCTTCGTAAAAGTGCAGGAGCACGACCTGGTGCTGATTGGGCGGCAGCGAGGCGAATATCTTGCGGATGCGCTCCTCTCTGCCCCGTCGATCAACCGTTTCGTCGGCTGCGGGCGCCGGATCAGCCTCGTCCTCGCGCTCGTCGAGATCAGCCGCGGGCTTTGAGCGCCGGCGCAGATGATCGATGCGCAGATTTCTGGCGATCGCGAATATCCAGGTGCTGACCGAGGCCTTTGCGGGATCGAACAGCTGCGCCTTGCGCCAGACGCGCACCATGGTCTCCTGCGCGATGTCTTCTGCTTCCGCAGAAGCAAGCCCGGCCCGCATCAGGAACGCTTTGACGCGCGGGGCGTATTCACCGTAAAGGCGAGAGAAGGCGGCGCGATCGGCCCGTGCGGCGACCGCCCTCATCAAAGGCTCGGCGTCGAGGCCGCGGCGCTCCGCGGAGGCATCACCCGTATCAACCACAAGTCTTAACGTGGCTCCTACCATGCCTCGCTCCTTCGCCGATCTCTACGAGAGGAGCGCCGTGCCGGATCAGTCCTAGGCCGCGCCGGGGCTTTGATCCAGAGCCACAAAGCGGATCGTAAGGGGCGCACAAGGCGGCCTCAATAAGCGGGAAGATCATACGCATGGCATTTGATTCACACGTCCGGCCGGAGCGCCGGCAGGGCGGGCGCGTGGCGGTCATTGGTTCGGGCGCGGCCGGTCTTTCCGCCGCATGGCTCCTTTCGAAATCTCGGGAGGTCATCGTATACGAGGCGGACAAGCGCCTCGGGGGCCATGCTAACACGGTGGAGGCTCCGCTGCCTGGCGGCTGCACGGTTCCCGTCGACGCAGGGTTCATCGTTTATAATGAGCCCGCCTATCCCAACCTCACCGCTCTCTTCTCTCATCTCGCCGTTCCGACGGCCCCCACCTGCATGTCGTTCGCTGCGTCCATGCGGGATGGAGAGGTCGAATACTCCGGTCAGTCCCTCGCTTCCGTTTTCGCCGACCCTGCAAAGGCGCTCTCGCCGAGTTTCCTTCGCATGCTGATCGACATCACAAAGTTTCATCGGGATTCGCGCCGCGCCCTCGCCACCGGTTCGGCGCTCGACCAGTCGCTCGCAGAATTCGTGGCGACAAACGGCTACAGCAAGGCCTTTGCAAGGGACTTCCTGAAGCCCATGGCGTCGGCCATCTGGTCTACGCCGAGCCGGCGCATTTTCGACTTCAGCGCCGAAGCGTTTCTGCGCTTTTACGACAATCACGG
Source organism: uncultured Caulobacterales bacterium (assembly GCA_964441615.1). Classification (GTDB taxonomy): domain Bacteria; phylum Pseudomonadota; class Alphaproteobacteria; order Caulobacterales; family Parvularculaceae; genus Amphiplicatus. The sequence goes on from CAYTVQ010000059.1 coordinate 6,139, forward strand.
CCTGTTGCAGGTGCGCAATATCCC
>CAYTVQ010000059.1:6262-12134 GCA_964441615.1 uncultured Caulobacterales bacterium
GGCGCCTGCTTTCGCCCTTCCGCTACCAGCGTAACGACGCCTATCTCCATCGCGACTGCGGACAGATGCCGAAACGCAGGCGTGTCTGGGCCAGCTGGAATTATATCGGCGATGACGACACCGCCGCCGTCACCTACTGGATGAACCGGCTGCAGCCCCTTGGCTGCAGGGACGACATCTTCGTCACGCTGAACCCGATCCGCCCCATCGATCCGTCGCGCATCGTCGCGCGATTCGACTATGCTCACCCAATGTTCGATCTTGATGTCTACAGGGCGCAGCAGGAGATCTGGTCGCTTCAGGGCGCTGGCGGCGTCTGGTATTGCGGCGCGCATTTCGGCGAAGGGTTCCACGAGGACGCGGTTCAGTCCGGTCTCGCCGTCGCCGAAGCGCTCGGCGGCGTCAAGCGCCCTTGGCGTGTCGAGAACGAGTCCGGACGCATACGACTCCCGGCGGCGCTCGCGGCAGAATAATGGACGCCGCGCTCTATCACGGCGTCGTCACGCACCGTCGCTTCAAACCGGTTGAACATCGGCTCGCCTATCGCGTCTTCTCGCTTCTTGTCGATCTCGACCGGCTCGATGCGCTCGATGGCGGGCTGCGGCTGTTCTCGCGCAACCGGTTCAACCTGTTCTCCTTATTCGATAGAGATCACGGCGATGGTTCGTCCGACCTCGCAGCGCATGTGCGCGCCTTGCTGCGCGAGCGCGGCTTTTGCGGATCGGGGCGCATTCTGCTGCTATGCTACCCGAGAATTCTCGGCTACGTCTTCAACCCGCTTTCGGTCTTTTACTGTCACGATGCGGATAACCGCCTCGAAGCGATCCTGTACGAAGTGCGCAACACCTTCGGCGGCAAGCACAGCTATCTCATCGCCGCAGGCGACGAAGACATCGTGCGCCAGCAAGCGAAAAAAAGCTTCCATGTCTCGCCCTTCATCGACATGGATGCGACCTATCGCTTCCGTTTGACGCGGCCGGGCGAACGCCTCACGCTTTCCATCCGGGAATCGGACGCCGAAGGACCGCTGCTCGACGCGGTATTCGCCGGCAAGGCGGAGGCGGTCTCCGACCACGCCCTGCTCGCGGCGTTTTTCCGCTATCCGCTGATGACGCTGAAGGTGATCGTCGCCATCCACTTTGAGGCGGCCAAACTCTTCGCCAAGGGCATGCGCCTTAGACCCGGCCTCACGCCGGACCACCCCGTAACGCTGGTCGGCGTTCCATCAATCGCGGACCGCCCCTGAGTCGCCGCCCTATTCCGGTGGATGCTCCTTCAGCGGAAAGCTCGAACGCCAGGGGCGCGCCTCCTCGACGACGCGCACGATCGAGGGTCGGTTGTGAAGGCGCGCTCGATAAGCGCGAAGCGCCTTGAGAGTCGCCGGAATCGGATGGGCCCAGTTGGCGTAGAACAGTGCGGGAGCGCCTGCACAGTCGGCGATGCCGAATGAGGCGTCTGCGGCCCACTCCCGCCCCCGCATCCGGACGTCCAGCCAGGCATAGCTCTTGTCGAGAGCGGCCTTCGCCTCTTCAACGATGAACGGGTCACGCCGCTCCGCGGGTCGCAGCGCGTTCGCCACCATGCGCTGCACCGGAGTCATGACATAGTCGTCGAAGACGGCGTCCATCATGCGCGCTTCGATCGCGATGCGCGGATCGGCTGAAATCATCGGAGGCGCCGGACCGCAATGCAAGTCGAGGTAGTCGATAATCGTCGCCGATTGAATCAGCACTCTCTCGCCGTCTGCCAGCACCGGAAATTGTCCGGCCGGCCCGGCCTTCCTTACGACTTCGAGATGCTCGGGGCGCACGTCGCCGCCAAGCATCCGAAACTCAAAGGGAACATCACGTTCATAAAGCGCGATGAGAACTTTCCAGCAGTAAGACGAAAAAGGGTGGCCATAAAGCTCGACCATGTTGGCCCCGTCAGGCGAGAGAAATCACGTAGCGGCGGCGCAGGCCATGCAGCAGCGCGCTCATCGTCTTTTCATCAAGTCCGGTTTTCGGGGCGATGGCCTTGAGAATGTCGCGGCCTGTCGCGCGGCCGTCCATGCGTTGTATCGCCGCCGCCGCCGCCGGATGGAGACCGTTGCGTCGCAGACCCCATGGAGTAACCGCCTCAACGAGGTGCGCGGTAGTAGGCCCGCTTGGCGCGAATGTCGTCTCTACACGGTAAGTCTTCACGGTGAGCGTTGGGCGGAGGTCAAGCAGATGCCCGAAAGTCGGGGATCGCCGAACAATCGCGTCGTCGAAAACGCAAAAGTCAATCGCGGTGTACAGAAGTGAATACAGCGCGTCCTCCGGCGTCTCGATGATCGGTTCGCCCATCACGTTGAACGAGGTGTTGAGCAAAATGGGGACGCCGGTCCGGCGCTCGAAGGCTTCTACCAATGCGTAGAGTCGCGGATGTGATGCACGACGCAACGTCTGCACCCTGCCTGTGCCGTCATAATGCACGACGGCGGGAACGATGGCCTTCGCCTGTTCGTCCTTGAACGGGAAAACGCGCAGCATCACCGGGCTGAAGGGAGCATGCGCCGGCGCATCGAACCAGTCGGAGGTCCTTTCTTCCGGAATGATCGGCGCAAACGGCCGGAAAGGCTCACGGTGCTTAACCTTGAGATTCATCTTTTCCTTGGCGTCCGCCGGGCGAGGATCGCACAGGAGGCTCCGGTGGCCGAGCGCGCGGGGCCCGAGCTCGGAACCCCCGTCAAACCAGCCCACAATCGCCCCTTCGACAATGAGATCGGCGGCCGCCTCGATCGAGGCGCCGCGGTGAACGACCTCAATTCCCGGCGTGCTCGCAATAGCCTTTGCGACCTCGCTGGATGAATAACGGCGTCCGGCTTGATCATGTATCGACGGCGCGCCGCGCCGCTCGCCGGTCAACAGGGAAAGACCGTGATAAGCCGCGCCGACCGCGGGACCGCTATCTTCCGCCGCCGGCTGGAGAAACACCTCGTCGAATATCTTCTGCCGAATCAACAGCTCATTGGCGACTGCGTTCAGCGCGACGCCGCCTGTGTAGCAGAGCCTTGCGAGGCCGGTCAGCACGCGGGCGCGCCGTGCAAGCTCCAGCACGGCGACTTCGATCGCCTTTTGCACCGAAGCCGCAAGTCCGATAAAGGCGTCCCGATTCTCCGGCCAGCGCCGGTTGGACGCATATTTTCTCACCACGCCGTCCAAGAAATCGAAGCCGCCGTCCTCGCGGATGCGAAACAGCTCATCGACGGCGTGGGTCGGGCGTCCGAGCGCGGAAAGCCCCATCACCTTTCCGGAATCCATCGCATCGCCGAAGATCGCGTGCGCCGACGCCGCATACATGCCGCCAAGGCTGCCGAAGGCTTGCATTCCGAATTCGGCCGTAAGCCGTTCCATGGCGGGAATCCAGTCGCCGACGTGCTTCTCGACGCACTCAAGCCCCGAAGCGCTCGCCCGATAGATGGTGACGATCTCCGAGAAACGGCGAAAGCCTGGCCCAGTCGCGCGCCTTATGTTCCGGCGTTCGGATTCCGGCAGGAAATCCTCGTAACCCCCCTGCCCGTCTATGATAAGGACTGCCGCCTCGTCGAAACCCGAAGTCGCGAACGCGCCGACCGCATGGGCGAGATGGTGCGGGATGATCTCAAGACGCACCGGGGCGCCGGCAGGCCAGAACGTCGCCCCTTCTGCAGCGTGGCCGCTGAAATGTGCGCCAACAACCAGATCGAGATCCTTCGGCTCGATGCCAGCGGCATTGAGGCAATAGCGAATTGCAAGGCTTTCGTCGGCCCGTGTGATGCGCGCCCGCTTCTCCCCGGCGAGCCGCTCCTCCTGGATAGCCGCCACAATCTCCGACCCCTTCAGAAGACAGGCGGCTCCGTTGTGGGAAGCGCTGTAGCCAAGGATGTATGGGCGGCGCTGCGCGGACATATTCCTCCGTTGGACATGAGGGGTCGTTCTGGACCGCCCCGCGCCTTTCGGCTAGTCCGGTTCCGGCTTCGGAGGCAGGCGATGAACAAGAAATTTCTCACCGCGCGCGCGGCCCTCGAGGGCGTTCTGCGCGACGGCATGACCATCATGGCGGGCGGATTCGGCCTTTGCGGAATTCCCGAAAACCTTATTCTCGCCATCCGCGATTCCGGAGTGAAGGGCCTCACCATCATTTCCAATAACTGCGGCGTCGATGATTTCGGCCTGGGGCTCCTCTTGAAGACGCGCCAGATCCGCAAAATGGTCTCCTCCTATGTCGGGGAGAACAAGGAATTCGAACGGCAATACCTCTCCGGCGAGCTCGAACTTGAATTCAATCCGCAAGGGACGCTCGCTGAGCGCATCCGTGCGGGCGGCGCCGGCATCCCTGCTTTCTACACGAAAACCGGCGTCGGCACCTTGGTCGCCGAGGGCAAGGAGCACAAGGTCTTCGACGGGGAGACCTATGTGATGGAGACTGCGCTTAAGGCCGACCTCGCCATCGTCAAGGCCTATAAAGGCGACGAAGAAGGCAATCTCATCTATCGCAAGACCGCGCGGAACTTCAACCCGATGATGGCGGCCGCAGGCAAGGTGACCGTCGCCGAGGTCGAGGAGATCGTGAAGACGGGCGCGCTCGACCCCGACAACATCCATACGCCCGGGATCTATGTGCAGCGTATCGTTCAGGGAAAATTCGAGAAGCGCATCGAGCAGCGCACGACGCGCCCGAGAGCAGCCTGACGAACAAGCCTGAAAAAATAGGAGCCCTCGATGCCTTGGGACAGAAATCAGATGGCGGCGCGGGCCGCGAAGGAGCTGAAAGACGGCTTTTACGTCAATCTCGGCATCGGGATTCCGACGCTGGTCGCCAATTACATTCCGGCGGGCATGGACGTGACGCTCCAGTCCGAGAACGGCATGCTCGGCATGGGGCCCTTTCCCTATGACGACGAGGTCGATCCCGATCTGATCAACGCCGGCAAGCAGACCATCACCGAACTGCCGCGCACCTCTTATTTTTCGTCGGCCGACAGCTTCGCCATGATCCGCGGCGGGCATATCGACCTTTCGATTCTCGGCGCGATGGAGGTGTCGGAAACCGGCGACCTCGCCAACTGGATGATTCCGGGCAAAATGGTCAAAGGCATGGGCGGGGCCATGGACCTCGTCGCCGGCGTCAAGCGCGTGGTCGTAGTCATGGACCACGCGGCCAAGGACGGCGCGCCGAAGCTCCTGAAGAAATGCGCCCTTCCCCTCACCGGCAAGGAAGTCGTCGACATGGTCATCACCAATCTTGGCGTGTTCGATGTTGAGCGCGGCAAGGGCATGACCCTCGTCGAACTCGCCGACGGCGTCACGGTCGATGAAGTCGCAAAATTCACGGAAGCCAGGTTCAAGACCGCCCTTCGCTCCTAGCACCGTCGACAGCCCGGCCGCGAAAGGCCGCGCACGCCCCTTCGCAGCGCCCTCCTCGCCAGCAGCCTTGGCGCTGCGATCCATATCGAAGTTGCGGGAGAGAACGACCACCACAAGACCGAAGCCTGCTTCAAGGCCTTCGCTCGCGCGCTGCGCCAGGCGGTGCGCCGCGCAGGGCGACGTGACCCTGTCGGACGCGCGCAATGCCGCTGCCGGGAGGCATTGCCGGCCGCAGCGCGAGCCCATACGAGATGATGGTCAAGGTTTGAGCAAGGAGCGTTCCGCGTGAAGTTCGCCGGCACCCAAAACTATATTGCGACCGATGACCTCAAGGTCGCCGTCAATGCTGCGGTAACGCTTGAGCGCCCGCTTCTTGTGAAGGGCGAGCCCGGCACCGGCAAGACCGTACTGGCGATCGAGATCGCCAAGGCTCTCTCGGCGCCCCTGATTGAGTGGCACATAAAGTCGACAACCAAAGCGCATCAGGGCCTCTACGAATATGA
>CAYTVQ010000060.1:0-12038 GCA_964441615.1 uncultured Caulobacterales bacterium
TGCCTGTCGCGTAGGACCGCCCCTGAGCGTCGATCTTCGGCTTCGGGGGCTCGACCGGCGCGGCGACGATGCCTGCTTCGGCGGCGACGGACTTCAAACCTTCAAACGTCGTGGCGCTCATCAGTCTTCTCTCTTGTTCTTGCGGTTCAGGGCGGCGACGTCGAGCTTTTCCGGCGACTGCGCCTCGTGCGGATGTTCTGCGCCGGCATAAACGCGAAGATGCGTCATCTGGCTGCGCGCCAGCGGCGAGTCCTTCGGCATCATGCGGCGGACGGCGTTTTCGACGACGCGCTCGGGATGCTTGCCGCCGATGATCTTTTCCATCGTGCGTTCCTTGATGCCGCCCGGATAGCCGGTGTGCCAGTAGAAGGACTTGTCCTTCATCTTGGCGCCCGTGTAGGCGACCTTCTCGGCATTGACGACGATGACATGATCGCCGCAATCGACATGAGGCGTGTAGCCCGGCTTGTGCTTGCCCCGGAGGCGCTGCGCGATAATGGCGGCGAGGCGGCCGACGACGAGGCCGTCCCCGTCGATGACGACCCACTTCTTGTCGATCTCCGCAGGCTTGGCGGAATAGGTTTTCATCGGATGATCCTTGAAATCGGAAGGCGCGCGGATAGCCCAGGCGCCTTCTCCGGTCAAGCGGTAATATATTACCGCAAGGGTCGACGACCGGCCTCGGGCCCGGTCTGTGGGCGTTTCAATTATGCAATCCCGGCCAATTTCTTGCCGCCGGCGGCCCCTTGCCCATTGCCCATCGCCCATCGCCCCCTTGAAGATACGCGCATGAGCCCACGCCCCCTCCTGCTCGCCGCACTCCTTCTTGCCGCCTGCGGCGAAAAGAGCGCCGCACCGCCGCCGCCGCCCTCGCCGCCGCCCGAGGCGCCGGAGGCCGCAGTCCCCGCGCTCGACGAATTCGGCCCCTTCGAGGGCCGCGTGAACGACATCGCCTTCTGGATCCATCCGTCCGTGCCGTTCAATTCCATGGCGATCGCTGCGACCGACGCCGGGCTCGTCGCGCTCAATATCGAGGACGGCAAGGAAGTGGCGCGGATCGAGGGTCTCAGGGCCGGAGCCGCCGAGGTCATCTACGAGGATGTATACAGCCTGACGGACCCGGACGGATACAAGGCGCGCGGCATCCTGCTTGCGCGCGACGAGGACAGGAAGTCGATCCGCTTCTTCGAGATTCACAACGCGACGCGCACACTCACCGAGCTCGATGGCGCCTTTGATGCGGGGGACATCGACGCCTGGTGCTCGGGGCCGCAATTCCTCGGACCAACACGTCTTGTCACCATCGGCGGCGGCAAAATGCGGACCTATGACGTCGAGTTCGGCAAGAATTCGGCGAGCGTCGTTCCGACAGCGCTTGAAGGCCAGTACGAGCGCGAGAGCAGGGTCAGGGCGCGGGGCTGCGTCATCGGCAAACAGGAAGGCGAGCTCTTCGTACTCTACGAAACGGGCGAAATCGCCCGATTCATCGAGCAAACGCGCCGTCGCCTTGAGGTATTCGCCGCCACGCGCATCAGGAATGCGACTGGGATCGATCTCGTCTTAAACGGCGCGGCGTCGGACGGCGATGACAGCGACTGCTGCGGCCAGGTCGGCGTCCTCGACAGCGATGCGGCGCTGGTGCGACTCCTCGACTATGACGACGGAACGGCGCTCGGCGGGATCGGCATAAAGTCGAGCTTCGACGTCGAGGCCGTCGAGGCCGCGACAGCCTTCGGCCTCGGACAGGGCAATTTCGGCGGGCCTTATCGCAACGGCGTTCTGGCGCTTGCTACCGGCGGCGAGAAGCCCGTCATCCGCCTCGCCGCCCTCAACGGCGCGCTCGAAGCCCTCGCCGTCAACTTCGGCGATGCGCACAATCCGCGCACTCTCAATCCCAATCCGCTCGAATATCAGTGCAAGGAGCAGGAGAAGCGCGAGGGCGAAATAGCAGCCTGCGCGCCCTATGGGGAGGGCGCGTTTCCGCCGCCGCTCGCCCTCCCGGAATTCACGCCGCCTCCTCTCGCCGACACTTCCCTGAACGCGCCGGAGCCCGCGAGCGAAGAATAGGCTGCGTGAAGCGCCGCCGCGAATACGATGAGCGCGAACGCCTGATGCGCAAGACCGAGCGCGATGGGCGTTCCAGCGATCAGCGTCGCGATGCCGAGCAATGCCTGCGCAACGACGCCGGCCAGCAACAGCCGCGCCGGCCCTTGCAGCGCGGTGCGGCGCGCGGCCAGCGCGAACCAGAGGGCGCCCGCCGCCAGCAGATAGGCGCCGATGCGGTGGTTGAACTGCGCCGCCGCCGGCGTCTCGAAAAGGTCGGCCAGTCCCGGCGCGCCATGGAAGTAGCCCTCGGGAAAGAAGCGGCCGTCCATCAGCGGCCAGGTGTTGAAGACCCGTCCAGCGCGCAGGCCCGCGACGAAGGCGCCGAGGATGACCTGCAGGAAGACCGCGCCGACGAGAAAGACGGCGGCGAGGCGAAGCTTGCGGGAAACGGGGGCCTGCATTCCTGGTCCCGGATCACGCAATGACAGCGCGAGCCAGAACATCAGCCCAAAGAGCGTCACCGCGAGCGCAAGATGCGCGGCGAGCCGGTACTGGCTGACGTCGATGCGCTCGGAAAGTCCGCTCGCAACCATCCACCAGCCGAGCGCGCCCTGCGCCCCGCCGAGCAGGAACAGCCCGCCGAGCTTCAAGGCGAGTCCGCGCGACAGTTTCCGCGTCAGAAGGAAATAAAGCAGAGGAATGAGGAACGCGAGGCCAATCAGGCGGCCAAGAAAGCGGTGGCCCCATTCCCACCAGTAGATTTCCTTGAACTCCTCAAGGCTCATCCCCTTGTTGACGAGCGCGTATTCCGGAATCGTCTTGTATTTCCCGAATTCGCTGATCCAGCGGGCTTCGCTCAGCGGCGGGATCGCGCCCGTCACCGGGCGCCATTCGACGATCGAGAGGCCGGAATCGGTCAGCCGCGTCGCGCCGCCGACCGTCACCATGAGGGCGACGAGGGCGCACATGGCAACCAGCCATGCCGAGATGCGGCGCCGGTCGGCGCCGGTCGTTTCCTTCGCAAACATGGCGATCTCGTAAAGCCGGGCGCGCCGGACGCAATCCGTCATCTCGCCGCGCCGCGTGCGGCCCTTCCGTCACCGGTTCTTGAATGTCGGCTTTCGCTTGTCGATGAAAGCGGCCATGCCTTCCTTCTGGTCCTCGGTCGCGAAAATCGAATGGAAGACGCGGCGCTCATAGCGCACGCCCTCGGTCAGCGGCAGTTCATAGGCGCGGTTGACCGCATCCTTCGTGAGCATGACAATCGGGCGCGAGAAGGCGGCGACCTGCTTGGCGACGCGGATCGCCTCGGCGCGAAGCTCAGCCTTCGGAACGATACGGGAGACGAGGCCGCAGCGCTCGGCTTCTTCCGCGTCCATCATCCGGCCGGTAAGACACATCTCCATGGCCTTGGACTTGCCGATGAACCGCGCGAGCCTCTGCGTGCCGCCCGCTCCCGGCATCGCTCCGATGGTGATCTCGGGCTGGCCGAATTTCGCGTTATCCGCCGCGATGATGAAGTCGCACATGAGGGCGAGTTCGCAGCCCCCGCCCAGCGCATAGCCGGCGACGGCTGCGATGACCGGCTTGCGGCAGCGCGTCGTTTCTTCCCAGTTCCGGGTGATGAACTCTTCGAAGAATACGTCCATGTAGGACTTCGAGGCCATCTCCTTGATGTCGGCGCCGGCGGCGAAGGCCTTTTCCGAGCCCGTGAGCACGATGCAGCCGACATCGTCGTCGGCCTCCAGCTTCTTCAGGGCTTCGGTCAGTTCGTCCATCAGCTGATCGCTGAAGGCGTTGAGCGCCTGCGGGCGATTGAGCGTGATCACGCCCGCCGCTCCGTCTTTTTCAACGAGAATGCATTGATAGGCCATGCGCGCCTCCGATCCTTGTCCGGCGCGCTTCCCTTAGCGGGTCGCAGCAGTGATTGCGAGGCTCAGTCCGGCGCGCGCGGCGGGGCGAATTTCGATCCGGTGAGGGCGGTCGCGCCGAAGCCGCCGAGGAGGGCGCTGAACACGGCCCCCGCCACCATCCAGAGCGGATGGGGAAAGGCGAAGAAATTGGTGACCGACAGCAGGAAGATGGCTCCGGCCACGATCCATCCCAAGGGCGACCATTTGCGGCCGATGAGCAATGCCGTCACCCCGCCGCCAAGCGCGCCGAGAAACCATCCGAGGACGACCGCGATCTTGCCGCCCGGCGGCACGGCCTGAATGAACCGCCCCATGGCTTCGCGGTCCTTGAGGGTCTCAGGATTGCTGAAATCGATCCCGAGGTCGGGCGGCGGAAACACGGCCATGCCGACCATCTCGACTCCTTTGACAACGACGACGCCGAGCACGACGCCAGCGATCACCGCAATGAGGGAGCGCAGCACTAGCGCAGGCCGCCGCCGCGCCACATGGAACGCGACTTCCTTTCGGGCGCCTCCGCGACCATGACGCCGCCCGCGGTCTCGATCTCCCGGTCCTGGTGACGCGCTGGAGATTTTGCAGAAAATTCAGCTTTGGCCGGCGCCTGCGCCGCCTTCGTTGGCGCCCCGAATGCAAAACCCTGCGCCAGCGCGCAGCCGATCCGTCTCGCGGCGTCCGCCGTCTCCCGCGTCTCGACGCCTTCGGCGATGACGGTGAGCCCGAGATCCTTCCCGAGCGCGGCGATCGCCTGCGCAATCTTGCCGGACTCGTTGCCCCGGACCAGTCCGTCGACAAAGGATTTGTCGATCTTCAGATAGTCGAAGGAGTATTTGCGCAGATTGCTGAGCGAGGAGAATCCCGAGCCGAAATCATCGAAGGCGAGCGCCGCGCCGGCGTCGCGCAACGCCTTGAAGATGTCGGCGGCGCCTTTTTCCTGGATCGCCTGCGACTCCGTCAGTTCCAGCACCAGCGACCGGGAAGGCAGATGGTGCTCGGACATGGCGCGCTTGAGCGCCGTCGGGAAGCTCGGGTCGCGCATCTGGGCGAAAGAGAGGTTGAGCGCGACGAAGACATCGCGTTTGCCATGAGCCTTGATCTCGCGCGCGAGGAACTGTGCGGCCTCGTTGAGAATGAGACGCGCCAGCGCCCCGCCCTTGCCGGCGGCTTCAGCTGCGCGGACAAGCTCTTCCGCGCTCGCCCGGTCGGGCTCGCCCGGCTTTCCGGGCCACCGCGCCAGCGTCTCGAAGCCGGCGACCTTGCCGGAGTCGAGCGAAACGATCGGCTGGAAGACGGCGGCGATCTCGCCTTTCGCGATGGCGTCGCCGATGGACAGATGCGACGATCCGGCGGGCGCATGGTGCTGAAGCACCGGCTTTTGACCGGCCGCGGCGAGGGCGGCAGTCGCCGGGGCCGTGGCGGCGACCTTCGAACGGGCGCCGTCGGCCGCCGCTTCGATGAAAGCGACCAGGCGCTCGATCTGGCCGGAATTGTCTACGGCGCGGGCGCCGCGGAACCGCACATGGCGGCCGTCATGAAGCTTGAGAACCTGATCGAACGATCCGTCGCCGAGCTGCGGCGCAAGGATCTTGGTCTCAAGCCTGGCGAGGTCGTCCTTGTGGATGAACGCCCTGATCGCCTCGGGCGTGAACGGCGCGCGCGAGTCGGCGCCCATCAGCGCGGTCATGCTGTCCGTCTGGTGCGCGCCGTGCGGGCACCAGTCCCAGACAGCGACGCCCGCATAGTCCATCACCTTGGCCAGCTGCGTTTCCGACAGCAGGCTGTGCTCGTCGGCGTCGGCCTCGCACTCGCGCGGATCGACGGCGAAGCTCGCCGCCATGTCCTGGCTGTGGCGGAATCCATGCTCATGCAGTCCCAGTCCGGCGACGCGCTGAATGTTGTCCTGCGTCATGGCGACGAGGCTTGCGGCGATGATGCCGATTGCGAACAGCGCGGAGGCGATCAGGGGCGAGACGCCCGCATACGAGGCGAGCAGCGGCGCCAGTCCAGCCAGCACTACGCCGGGCACCATGAGGCGGACGCCCGGATCGCGATTCCATTCCAGCACGGAAAGAAGCAAGGCGGTCGCGGCGACTCCGATCAGCCCCACACGCATGAGGCCGGACGCATTGCCCTGACCCATTCCCGGAGCGAGCAGGTTCATGATTCCGATGCCCACGAGCGTCACCGCCGCCGCCAGCAGCAGGCCGCCGATGAGGGCGTTCGAGCGAACAAGTCGCGCCACGGAGGAGATATAGAGCACCGCCGATGCGGCGAAGAGACCTTGAAGGAGCACGCCGACCTTCGGCGTCACCACGAAGAGGCCGAGCCGGCCAAACTCGAGCGCCGCCGCCGCCGCGACCATCAGCAGCGCACAGAGCGCGGCGCTGCTGCGCTTTAGGACCGCGTAGCCTGCAAGATAGCCCGCGCTCACCACGAGGGCGCCGGCGATTGCGCCCTTTCCGAGAATGACGCCCGCATCGCCAGCAATTTCCATGGAGAGCATAGTCCCGAAACCCACCCACTCAGCCGCCAGAACCGTCGCGGCCGCAATTTCCTCGGACCGGCCCTCGACGGCCAAAAGGCCCCCGAAAGACTGTCCACGCCCCGACCCGCATCATCCGGCGCCAAAGCTGTTTGTGCAAGACTTCGGCCGAAATAAACGGGCGCTCCCGCCCTTAACGATGTTCGTCCTCGGTCGCCGCGAACAGGAGATGGTCGCGCCACACGCCGTTGATCTTCAGATACCGGCGGGCGAACCCTTCCTCGTGAAAACCTGCCGACAGGAGAAGCCGCCGCGAGGCCTCATTGGTTGGCTGGCAGGCGGCCTCGACCCGGTGAAGGCCCAGTCGGCCGAAAGCATGATCGAGAAGCGCATGGACCGCGGCGCGGGCATAGCCCCGACGCAGGTAATCGACGCCGATCCAGTACCCGAGCATTCCCGAGCAGGAAGCGCCGTATCGGATGTTCGATAGCGTGATCCCCCCGACCAGCCGCCCGCCCGATGCACAAAAGACGAAAAACGGGGCCGCGGCCCCCCGCCTCATTTCCCGCCAATAGGCTTTGACCCGAAGCCGGAAAGCCGCGGCGGTCGCCTCCTCGGCGGTCCAGTCCTGCTCCCATTGCGTGAGATGGGCGCGGCTCTTCTCGCGCAGGTCCTTCCACTCCCAATAGTCGTCGAATCGGGCGGGTCTCAGCCGGACCGGACCGTTCTCGAGGACAGGCTCGACCGGCTGGGTGAGGCCGATATCGATGAACGCCATGTCCAAGCCTGATGGCGGGGCGGCCGCGCGGCGTCAAGCAGTCCCCAGGGGCCGGCCGGGGAAATTCTCAAGGGCTCAGGGCATGTCGCAGATCAGAAATCGCTTTCCGGCCGGACCGCCGACGAGGAGCGTTCGGCCGAGGCGGGCGGCGACGCTGGCGCCGGCGATGAGCGACCCTGAATCCTTGAAGATCATGCGCGGCTTTGAGGGGATTTCCCGCAAGTCGTCATAGGCGAGCACGATCGAACCGGCGCCGGCATTGGTTCTGGATGGCGGCAGCAGCGTCTTGGGCCGCGCGCCGATCCAGAGCGTGCCGGTCGGATCGACATTAATGTTGGCGGCGGCGGCGCCGAGCGGGACGGAGCGGGCGCGCGTCAGGTTCCCGGTGGCCGCATCGCGGTCGAAAATGGCGAGAGTCGCGGCGGCCGTCTCCGTCGCATAGAGGCGCCTGCCGTCCAGGCTGATGGCGAGCCCGCCGGCAAAGCGCAGGCCGTCCGCCGCCACGCGCCAGGACACGCCATCAAAATGAAGGATGCGCCCCGAGCCCGCCCGAAAGAGATAATGCGCGGCGCCAAGCAGGCTTTCGCGGCCCGGCTCGACATCATTGCTGACATAGAAGGCGCGCGGTCCGACGGCCACCACATCGTAAGGGCTCGTGAGGCGTCGCTCGCTGAAGGTTTCGACATAGCGAAGCTCGCCCTCGTGCTCGATATCGTAGAGTTCGACCGTCTTGGCGGCCGCATTGGCGACGAAAAGGCGCCGGACGGTCCCGTCCTCATAGAGGCTGAGACCTACGGGCGCGAAACGCGCTGGCGCCCCGCCCGTGCGGTCGCGCCAAGAATCCGCGAGCGGATCATCAAGCGAGAACTGGAAGATGCTCCCGCGCCTGTCGCCATCGTCGCGATCGAAAGAGGAAATGTACGCCCGCCTTGCGTAGGCGTCGATTTGGGCGTCTTCGGGGCCCGCGATGCCGGAAACTGGCGCGCAGCTTCCCTCGAAGGGCTCCCGGGTCACATCGGCCCCGGAAAGAAAGCTCATCAGGAACAGGGTTCCGGCGCCGGCGACACACGCCAGAGCGACGACCCCGAACAGGGAACCGGACCGCGACATGGGACTTCTATACTCTCGACAACGGGGAGGGTCCCGGACGGGCGGGACCTATAGCAATCGTGAATGCGCCGCGCCACCGGCCTCGCGGGAATCATGGCCGGTCGGGTTGCCATTCGCCAAGGCCCCGCGTATAGGGGCGCGCTTTCCGCCGCCCGAGCAGGACTTGCGCACCATGAAACAAGGCATTCATCCGGACTACCACATGATCAAGGTCGTCATGACCGACGGCACGTCCTTCGAGACCCGCTCGACCTATGGCTCGGCCGGCGCGACGCTGAACCTCGACATTGACCCCAAGAGCCACCCGGCCTGGACCGGCGGCCCGCAGCAGATCGCCGATCGCGGCCGCGTTTCGAAGTTCAATCAGAAGTTCGGCCAGTTCGGCCTGAAGAAGTAGCCGCCGGCGCTCGGTCTATTTCTGAAATTTCGCCTTGAGCGCCGCGGCGACCGCCGCGGGCACAAAGGATTTGACCTCGCCGCCCAGGCGAGCAATCTCCTTGACGAGCTTGGAGGCGATCGCCTGGGTCCGCGCATCGGCCATCAGGAAGACGGTTTCGATACGGTCGTTCAGCGCCTGGTTCATCCCGACCATCTGGTACTCGTATTCGAAATCGGAGACGGCTCTAAGCCCCCGCACGATGATCCCGGCTTTCTGCTGCTCGGCGAAGTGCATCAGGAGCGACTCGAATGGCGTGACGCGGATGACGGCGCCGCTTTTCTTCGCGATCCCCGCCGTTTCGGCCATGACCATCGCAACCCGTTCTTCGAGCGAAAACAGAGGGCCCTTGTCGCGATTGACCGCGACGCCGATGACCAGTTCATCGACGAGCTTCACCGCCCGTTCGACAATATCGATGTGGCCGAGCGTGATCGGATCGAACGTGCCCGGATAAAGTCCGATGCGCTTCGCCATGTGGCCGCCCTGCTCCCTTTGCGAGGCTTATAGCGTAGGCGGAGGGATTTGGCCAAGGCGCGGGCCGCAGGCGCTGATGGCCGGAGGCCGGGCGGCTGCATCGGGCCATCTCCGGCGAGGCCGTCGAAAGCTGGCGACGATATGGGCGAGATTGGCTCGCGCAAGCTGCTGCGTGTTCTGGCGCAACTGAACGCCGACGAACACCAGCGAGGCGACGACGGCGACGGCGGAACGATCTGGCTGACGAAAAACAGGGCTTCGAGCGACATTCTTCAGACCTCCGATGAGGCAGCTGCATTCAGTTCGGCTGCGCTTCGCCCGCCCCCTCGCCGTTGGGCTCCTCGCCTCCAATGTCCTCGATGCGCTCCACGGACACGACCTTCTCGCCCTCGCGGGTGCGGAAGATGGTGACTCCCTGCGTGTTGCGTCCCGCAACGCGGATGCCATCGACACCGGTCCGGATGAGCTGCCCGCCGTCCGTGACGAGCATGATCTGATCGGCATGATCGGTCGGGAAGGAACCCACCACACGGCCGTTGCGCTCATTGACGACGATGGCGATGATGCCCTTTCCGCCGCGGCCCGATGTTCGGTACTCGTAGGACGAGGAGCGCTTGCCGTAGCCCTTGCCGGTCACCGTCAGGATGAACTGCTCAGCAGCCCCGAGCTCCGCAATGCGTTGCGGCGAGAGGGCCGCGGCCGGCGCCGAGTCTTCATCCGGCCCGGCATCCTCTTCGCCCGCCTCGCCCGCCGCCTTGCGCATCGCGGCCGCGTGCTTGAGATAGGCGCGCGCCTCCTCGGTCGAGGTCTCAATTCCGTTCAGGATCGCCATCGAAATCACTTCGTCGCCGCTATCCAGGCGGATGCCGCGCACGCCTGTCGAGGTGCGGCCGGCGAAGACGCGCACGTCTTCCACGGGAAAGCGGATGCACATGCCAAGAGCGGTCGTCAGCAGCACATGGTCGGTCGGCCTGCAGATCTGAACGCCGACGATGGCGTCGCCCTCCTCCTCGAGCTTCATGGCGATCTTGCCGGTGCGGTTCACGCGCTGGAAGTCGGAGAGCTGATTTCGCCGAATGTCGCCGCGCCGCGTCGCGAACAGGACATGAAGATTGGCCCAGCTGTCCTCGTCCTCGGGGAGCGGCAGGATCGTCGTCACGCGTTCGTCCTGCGCCAGCGGCAGAAGATTGACGAAGGCCTTGCCGCGCGCCTGCGGCGGGCCCTCCGGTATCCGCCAGAGCTTCATCTTGTAGGACATGCCGGTCGAGGTGAAGAAAAGCAGCGGCGTATGCGTGTTGCCCACGAAGAGGCGCGAGACGAAATCCTCCTCCTTCGGACGGACGCCGGCCCTGCCCTTGCCGCCGCGCTTCTGAGCCCGATAGGTCGAGAGCGGCGTGCGCTTCACATAGCCCGAATGAGTGACGGTCACGACCATGTCCTCGCGCGCGATCAGATCCTCGTCCTCGACCTCGCCTTCCATATCGACGATCTCGGTCCTTCGCGGCGTTCCGAATTCGTCGCGGACGGCTGTCAGCTCGCCCTTGATGATCGACATGACGCGGTCGCGACGGCGGAGGATATCGAGATAGTCCTCGATGTTGCCGGCAAGGCCCTTGAGCTCGTCGCCGATTTCGTCGCGGCCGAGCGCGGTCAGCCTTGCAAGGCGAAGCTCGAGTATCGCCTTGGCCTGTTCCTCGGAGAGCCGCAGCGTATTGCCTTCCAGCATCATGTGGCGCGGGTCGGCGACAAGAAGGACGAGCGGCGCCAGGTCCTTCGCCGGCCAGTCGCGCGCCATCAGCTGCTCCTTGGCGGTATGCGGGTCCGGCGCCCTGCGGATGAGCGCGACGACCTCGTCGATATTTGCGACCGCGATGGCGAGGCCGACCAGGACATGGGCGCGTTCGCGCGCCTTCATGAGGTCGAATTTGGTGCGCCTTGCGATCACTTCCTCGCGGAAGGCGACAAACTCTTCGAGCACGTCCTTGAGCGACAGTTGCTGCGGGCGTCCGCCGCGCAGCGCCAGCATGTTCACGCTGAACGATGTCTGCAGCGAGGAGTGACGGTAGAGCTGGTTTAGAACCACATCGGGAGCCGCATCGCGTTTCAGCTCGATGACGACCCGGATGCCTTCGCGGCTCGACTCGTCACGGATGTCGGCGATGCCATCGATCCTCTTTTCGCGCACGAGCTCGGCGATGCGTTCGACCATCAGCGCCTTGTTCACCTGGTACGGCACCTCGGTGACGATGATGGCGTTGCGATCCTTGCGGACCTCCTCAAAATTCGTCCGTCCCCGCATGATGACGGAGCCCCGGCCGAGAAGCAGTGCAGCTTTCGATCCGGCGCGCCCGAGGATGATGCCGCCGGTGGGAAAGTCAGGACCAGGAACGATATCGAGCAATTCGTTGTCGGTGAGCGCCGGGTTGTCGATGAGGGCGATGGTCGCGTTGATGATCTCGGCCAGGTTGTGAGGCGGGATGTTGGTCGCCATGCCGACCGCGATGCCGCCGGCGCCATTTACAAGCAGATTGGGGAACCGCGCCGGCAGCACGGTCGGCTCCACCCGCTCGTTCGAATAGTTGGGAACGAAGGAGACAGTGTCCCTCTCCAGGTCTTCGAGCAGCGCCCCGCTCACCTTTTCGAGCCGGCATTCGGTGTAACGGTAAGCGGCGGGCGGATCTCCGTCGATCGAACCGAAAGTGCCCTGCCCGTCGATCAGCGGCACGCGCATGGAGAAATCCTGCGCCATCCGCACGAGGGAGTCGTAGACGGCGAGGTCGCCATGCGGATGGTAGC
>CAYTVQ010000061.1:0-12028 GCA_964441615.1 uncultured Caulobacterales bacterium
CTGCCCATGCGTCACGCTCGATAGGCCTGTGCTGGAGAGCAGTCTCAATGACGCGCTCGGCGCGGACGCGGCCGGGCTCCTGGCTGAGAGGCCGCACCTGTTTTCGAACGTGCCGGCCTTCGTTTCGCCAGACGACTTTCGAAGCATGGCGGGCATGATCAGCGCGATAGAGGCGGCCTCGGCGCTTGCCGAGTGGCGGCGGCGCGTCTTCGCTCGCGCCGGCGACGCCGCCGCCCGGATCGAATTCGGGCCGAAGGGCGTCTTCATGGGCTACGACTTTCATCTGGGGGAAGACGGTCCGAAGCTCATTGAGGTCAACACCAATGCAGGCGGGGCCTATCTCAACGCGGCGCTGCGCCGCGCCCAGCTTGAGTGTTGCATGGGCGAGTCGGCGGATCTGCCTGATTTCGACCGCGCTGTGCGCGACATGTTCCTCGAGGAGTGGAGGCTCGCTGGGCGACCTGGCGCGCCCCGCCGCGTCGCCATCGTCGATGACAGTCCGCAGACGCAATATCTTTATCCGGAGTTTCTGCTCGCCGCGCGGCATTTAAAGGAGTTCGGAATTGATGCGATGGTCGCCGACGCGGCGGATCTGGAACTTGACGGCCGCCGTCTCATTCATCGCGGCGAAACCATCGATCTCGTCTACAACCGTCTCGTGGACTTCAGCCTGGCAGACCCCAGGCACGGCGCCTTGCGCGCGGCCTATCTCGACGGCGCCGTCGTGGTGACTCCATCACCGGATCGGCACGCTCTTCTCGCCGACAAGCGCAATCTCGTGCTCCTGTCGGACCGCTCCGCACTCGCCGACTGGGGGCTCAGCGCGGATCATCTGGCGGCGCTGGAAGGCGTTCCGAGAACTGTGACGGTGGAGGAAGCCAATGCTGACTCGCTGTGGGCGGAACGCCGTCGCCTTGTCTTCAAGCCGGTCGCCGGCGCTGGCGGCAAGGGCGTCTGGCGTGGGGACAAGATCACGCGTGGCGCCTGGCGCGATGTGATCGCCGGCGGTTACGTCGCACAGGATTTCGCGCCGCCCTGTCGGCGTTCGACGCCTGAAGGCGAGAGGGCGCTTGACCTGAAAATGGATGTTCGCGTTTACGCTTACAGCGGGAGACCGCTTCTGCTCGCGGCGCGGCTCTATGAGGGGCAGACCACCAATTTCAGGACGCCCGGCGGGGGCTTCGCGCCGATCCACATTCTGTGATCCCGTCGTCGCCTCGGACCGAATGACAGCATGACCCTCGGACGCCGCAACATCCTCTTCCTGTGCACCGGCAACTCGGCGCGCTCCATCATGGCCGAGGCCTATATGAACCATGTCGGCAGAGGACGCTGGCGCGCCTATTCGGCGGGTTCAAAGCCGGCGGACGCGCCCAATACGCTCGCGCTCGCAACCCTCAGGGCGCATGATGTTGCCATCGGCGCGCCGCGTTCAAAAAGCTGGGACCAGTTCACAGGACAAACGGCGCCCCGGATGGATGTCGTCGTCACGGTGTGCGATAGCGCGGCGTCGGAATCCTGCCCCGTTTGGCCGACGCCGGCCGGACGGACGCCGCAACGCAAGTTGCATTGGAGCTTTCCTGATCCGGCTGCGGCGGAGGGAAGCGAGGCGGAGCGGCGCGCGGCGTTTGAGGCGGTATTCCTGAACATCAAGGCGCGGATCGATTCCTTTCTGATTGAGGACGGATCGTGACTGCTGTGCGGAGGGTCGGCGCGGAAGCGCTCGGAGCCGCCTTGCTGCTTGCGATTGTGGTCGGCTCCGGGATCATGGGCAAACAGCTCGCGGCCGGAAACGACGCCGTGGCGCTGATCGGAAACACACTGGCGACTGCGGCTGGCCTGTTTGTCCTTATCTTGATCTTCGGTCCGGTTTCGGGCGCTCATTTCAATCCGGTCGTGACGCTGGTGTTCGCGTTGCGACGCGAGATCGCCGCCAGCCATGCAGCCGCCTATGTCATCGCCCAGATGGTTGGCGCCGTCATTGGAGTCGCCGTCGCGCACGTCATGTTCGACCTTGCGGCATTTGAGGTTTCCACAAACGAGCGGGGCGGCTTTGGCCGCGCGCTGGGGGAGGCGGTTGCGACTTTCTGGCTCGTGCTGACGATTCTCGGCGCGCGCAAGGTCCGGCCCGAGATCGGCGCGCTGGCCGTGGCGCTCTGCATCGGGGCCGGTTACTGGTTCACCTCGTCGACGTCATTCGCCAATCCGGCGGTGACGGTCGCGCGGACTTTGACCGACACCTTCGCTGGGGTGAGGCTCGCGGACGCGCCCGGCTTCCTCGCCGGACAGATCGGCGGCGGTCTCGCTGCGTTTGGGGTCGCGCGCCTCCTTCTCAGCGAAACAGGGCGCCCCTATAGAGCGGGCGATGCGGGGGCCTCTTCAACGCTACATGACGCTGGTTGAGCAGGGGGCGCTCGCTCCCGATCCTGCGCAGGCCGCCGCCGCCGAACAGCTGCAGATGCTGGAGAATGCGCTCGCCGCCCGGCGCGGCCTCTCCGCGCTGCTGAAGCGGCCTGCGCCGCCAAGGGGCATTTACCTCTGGGGTCCGGTCGGGCGCGGCAAGTCGCTGCTGATGGATATCTTCTTCAACAATTCTATGGCGGCGCCAAAGCGCCGCGTTCATTTTCACGAATTCATGGCGGAGACGCATGAGCGCATTGCGGCCTGGCGCGCGGCCGATGAAACCGAGCGCCGGCGCCATCCCGGCCGCAACCGGGACTCGGCTGACGATCCGATGCCGCCCGTCGCGCACGACATCGCGAGCAAGGCCAGGCTCCTGTGCTTTGACGAATTCCAGGTGACGGATATCGCTGACGCCATGGTGCTGAAGCGTCTCTTCGAAGCGCTCTTCGACAAATCCGTCGTCGTCGTGGCCACGTCGAACCGCGCCCCGGACGATCTCTACAGGGACGGCCTCAACCGCCAGCTTTTTCTCCCCTTCATAGCGCTGCTCAAGAGTCGACTGGACATCATCGAACTGAAATCGGCGCGCGACTACCGCCTTGAGCATCTGGCGGGCGCCGCCGTCTACCATGCCCCGCTCGGGCCTGCGGCGGACGCTGCGATGGATGAGGCGTGGCTGCGCCTCATCGCCGGCGGTTCCGAACGCGCAGAGACGATCGAGGTGCAGGGCCGCGCCGTGCCGGTTCCACGCGCGGCCCGCGACGCCGCCCGCTTCACTTTCGACCAGCTCTGCCGTTCTGCGCTGGGTCCCCGCGACTATCTCGCAGTCGCGACGCGCTACGGTGCGGTGTTTCTCGATCGCATCCCGCGCCTCACGCCCGCCGAGCGCAACGAGGCCAAACGTTTCGTGACCCTGATCGACGCGCTTTACGAGGCCAAGACCAAGCTCATCTGCTCCGCTGACGCAGCGCCCTTCGACCTCTATCCGACAGGGGATGGCGCCTTTGAGTTCGCGCGAACAGCCTCGCGCCTCATCGAGATGCGGTCGGAAGGCTATCTCGCGGCCGAGCATCGCGCGCGCCGGCAAGAAGTCCCCGGCTGAACGCCTTGCCTTTTTCTCCACGCTCGCGCCTATTGGGCGCAAACTGCCAGAGGCCGCCATGGCGCCGAAGAATCCGCTGTATCCCATTCCGCATCCGCCCGGACGGCCGTTTCTCGGCAACACGCTGTCCGTAGACGCATCTGCGCCGCTGCAGAGCCTCATGCAGATCGCGCGCGAGCAGGGCGATATTTTCTGGCTCGACATGATGGGAACGCCGATCATCTTCGCGTGCGGGGCGGAGATCGTGAAGGAGCTCTGCGACGAGGCGCGGTTCGACAAGGCGGTGCGCGGGGCGCTGCGGCGCGTCCGCGCGATCGCCGGAGACGGGCTTTTTACCGCTGACACGGCGGCGCCCAACTGGGGCAAGGCCCACAACATCCTGCTGCCGACCTTCAGCCAGCGCGCCATGATCGACTATTTTCCGATGATGGCCGACATCGCCGGCCAGCTTTGTCTCAAATGGGAGCGGCTAAACGAAGACGACGAGATCGACGTCGTGCGCGACATGACGGGACTCGCGCTCGATACGATCGGAGTTTGCGGCTTCGACTATCGCTTCAACTCCTTCTATCGTCAGGATTTCCATCCCTTCATCGACGCGCTCACGCGCACCCTCGAGACCTGCATGATGCAGCGCGGACTCCCGTTCGAGGATGTGGCGCTCAAGAAGCGGCTTGATCAGCTCAAGTCTGATGTCGCTTATATGAACCAGCTCGTCGATGACATCGTGAAGGAGCGCAAGCGGCGGGCGAAAGCGGGCGAGGGGAGCGCGGCGGGGAAGGACCTTCTCAGCTACATGCTCGCCGGCGTCGACCGCCAGACCGGCGAGAGCCTGTCCGACGAGAATATCCGCTATCAGATCAATACCTTCCTCATCGCCGGCCACGAGACCACGTCCGGCCTGTTGTCCTTCACGCTCTATTTTTTGCTGAACAACCCCGGGGTGCTCGCGCGCGCCGTCGAGGAGGTCGATCGCATCCTCGGGCGCGACGTCGCCGCGGCGCCGGTCTACAGCCAGATTGCGAAGCTCGACTATGTGCGCGCGATCCTGAGCGAGTCCTTGCGCCTGTGGCCGACGGCGCCGGCTTTCAGCGTCTATCCGTACAAGGACGAGATTGTCGGCGGCAAATATCCGCTGAAGGAGGGTTCCTTCGTCACGGTTCTGACCCTCATGCTCCATCGCGACAAGAAGGTCTGGGGCGAGAACGCCGAGGTTTTCAACCCGGAGAATTTCTCCAGGGAGCGCGAGATTGAGCGCCCGCCTTACGCCTACAAGCCGTTCGGCAATGGCCAGCGCGCCTGCATAGGGCGCCAGTTCGCCATGCAGGAGGCGATTCTTGTCATCGCCATGCTTCTGCAGCGCTTCGAACTCATCGACCATTCAAGGTATCAGCTGAAAATCCGCGAGTCTTTGTCGATCAAGCCGGACGGATTCAAGATGAAGGTGCGGCCGCGGCGCGATCTCACGCGGTCGCGGCTCGTTCCCGCAGCCGCGCAGGCGCCTGACGACGCGCCGACGAAACGTGCCTCGAGACCCGGCCACGGAACGCCGCTTCTCGTTCTTTACGGCTCCAATCTCGGCGCGGCCGAGGGCTTTGCGCGGCAGGTCGCGCAATCGGGGGATCTCAGGGGCTTTGCAACGACGCTCGCCCCGCTCGACGACTATGCCGGGCGCCTGCCGACGGCGGGCGCGGTGGTCATTGTATCCGCCTCCTATAACGGGGCGCCGCCGGACAACGCCGCGCAGTTCGTCAGCTGGCTGAACAAAGCAGGTGCGGGCGCTGCAAGCGGCGTCTCCTACGTTGTGTTCGGCTGCGGCAAT
This sequence comes from uncultured Caulobacterales bacterium, assembly GCA_964441615.1. Classification (GTDB taxonomy): domain Bacteria; phylum Pseudomonadota; class Alphaproteobacteria; order Caulobacterales; family Parvularculaceae; genus Amphiplicatus. The sequence continues at coordinate 5,328 of CAYTVQ010000061.1, forward strand.
CGCGACTGGGCCTCGACCTTCCAGGCCGTGCCCCGGCTCATTGACGAAAAGCTGGAAGCTCTCGGCGCCAAACGCCTTGCGCCCCGCGCCGAGTCCGACGCGCGTGAGGATGCCGACAGCCAGTTCCACGCCTTCGACGAGGCGCTGTGGCCTCGGCTCGCTGACCGCTTCAAGCTGGATCTCGCCGCCGCGCCGGCGGCGGCCGAGCCGCTCTACAGGGTCGAGGTCGTCGAGACCATCGCGACCAACCCTGTCGCCTTCCAGACTGGCGCCGTGGCGATGACGGTGCTCGCCAACCGCGAACTGCAAACCGCCGGCGAGCGCTCGACGCGTCATATCGAGATTGCGCTGCCCGCCGGAGCGAGCTACCGGCCCGGCGATCATCTGTGCGTCGTGCCCGTCAATCCGCGCGCGACTGTCCGCCGCGCGCTTGCGCGCTTTGGCATGGAAGACGGCACGTTCATCCGCGTGACCGCGACCGGCGGGAGACGCAGCCCATTCCCGAAGGACAGCGCCGTTCCCGTGCGCCGCCTGGCGGAGGCTTTCGGCGAATTGCAGTCCGTTGCGAGCCGAAAGGACCTGGCGACCCTCGCGCGCCATACGCGCTGCCCGGTCACGAAGGAGAAGCTTGCAGCGCTCGCGGCGCCGGCCTCGGACGGTGCTGATCTTTATCGTAGCGAAGTGCTGCTGAAGCGAAAATCCGTGCTCGATCTGCTCGAAGAGTATCCGGCCTGCGAGCTGCCTTTCGGCGTCTATCTTGAAATGATTCCGTGGCTCGCGCCCCGCTACTATTCTATCTCGTCATCGCCGAAGCGCGATCCGAAGGTATGCTCGATCACGGTCGGCGTGGTCGATGGCGCCGCGCGGTCGGGTCTCGGGCGCTATCGCGGAGTGTGCTCGAACTATCTGAAGGATGCGCGCGAGGGCGACACCGTCTATGCGATCGTGAAAGAGCCGACCGCTGGCTTCCGCCTCCCGGACGATCCGTCGCGGCCGCTGATCATGATCGGTCCGGGCACGGGCCTTGCGCCCTTCCGCGGTTTCCTTCAGGAGCGCGCCGCCCTGAAGGCGGAAGGCGCGACGCTCGGCCCCGCGCTTCTTTTTTACGGCTGCCGCAACGACAGCGACTTTCTGTACCGGGATGAACTCGAAGCCGCGGCGCGGGACGGGCTGTGTGAGCTTTTCGTCGCGTTCTCGCGCCAGGGCCCGCGTATCTATGTGCAGGATCTGATCCGCAAGGAGTCGGCGCAGGTTTCGGCGCTGCTGGAGGGGGGCGCATATGTCTATGTCTGCGGCGATGGCGCGCGCATGGAGCCTGACGTGCGCCGTGCGCTCGCCGCAATTCATGCTGAGGAAAATGACGTCGCGCTGGAAGACGGCGAGGCCTTCATCGACTCGCTGAAGCAGGGGGGGCGCTACAATCTCGACGTCTGGGCGGGCGGCTGAGCCGCCGCCGATCGGTCAATGGTGCGTGTAAGGACTATTTTACCGGTTCAGGCGCGCAGCCGCGCCGGCGAGGATCCGTTCGCCAGGAAGCGCATCGACTCCGTGGAAGGGTTCGTTCCGGGCCTGCGCCAAATCGCTTGTTTCGGCACAGAAACAGGCCCGACTTTTTAACGATCGCCCACACGTGTCAGGGGAATGACCCCCGACTTATCCCACACCTCGCCATTTGAACTATCATGCCCCTGAAGCCGCCACGCCCGCTGCGGCATTGCAAGAGGACCGCCGTCGAGATCATGAAACTGCAGACCCGCCAATCTCCCAGGACCGGAGCGCCCTGCGCCAGCCGACGGCCGGGCCGCCGCGGTTGCGCGGCGGCTCCGGGGGTTTCGGCGGCGGACCTCCGCGCGGCCCATGGACTTTTCGCAAGAGACGCCGTTAAGCCCTTGGCGCCGCCGGCATCTGGGAACCGTGGGCTGCCTGCAGGGAGAATGACCTTCATGTCGCAATTGCAGACGAGCGCGCAGTTTGAGGGCCGCCGCCCCGGCGCCGCTTCCCGATGCGGCCGTCTTGTGGTCGTCGGCGCCGCAATCAGGAGTTGCTGGCTCTTCCCCCGGCCGAGGGTCGAAAGCATGCGGATACGCCCGCGACCCGGCGGAAATGGCCGTGGCGCCGCTCATGTTTCCGCCCGCAATAGGGGAAGACCATGAGCGTCGCCATCATGCCTGACCTCTCAGGCCTCGAATTCGAGTTCTCCGCGCGAATCGCCGGCGCAGCCGATCCGGCCAGCCTTGAGGAGGTCCGGGTCGCCGCTCTCGGCAAGAAGGGCGCGGTCACCGAGCGCCTCAAGGCCCTTGGCGCGCTTTCGCCCGACGACCGCAAGGCCATGGGCGCGGCGATCAACGCGCTCAAGGACCGGCTGACCGCGGCGCTGGAGGCGAGAAAGCGCGCCCTCGAGGATGCGGCGCTCGACGCACGCCTCGCGTCAGAACGCCTCGACGTGACGTTACCCGTCCGCCCTGAAGCCAAAGGACGCATCCATCCCATCAGCCAGGTGACGGAAGAGATCGTCGCGATCTTCTCCGCCATGGGCTTCGATGTCGCCGAAGGGCCGGACATCGAGGACGATTTCCATAATTTCACGGCGCTCAATTTCCCTCCCGACCATCCGGCGCGGGAGATGCACGACACCTTCTTCTTCGAGCCGAAAGCCGACGGCTCGCGCATGCTGCTGAGGACGCACACGAGCCCCGTGCAGATCCGCACCATGATGACGCGCAAGCCGCCGATCCGGATCATCATCCCGGGGCGGACCTTCCGCTGCGATTCGGACCAGACACATACGCCGATGTTTCATCAGGTCGAAGGTCTCGTCATCGACCGCGAGACCCATATGGGGCATTTGAAAGGCACGCTCGAAGCCTTCGCCAAGGCCTTCTTCGAGGTGGACGCCGTCAAGACCCGTTTCCGGCCGCATTTCTTTCCGTTCACGGAACCCTCCGCGGAGATGGACATCGGCTACAGCCGCGTCGGCAACGAGGTCCGCATCGGAACCGGCGACAGATGGATGGAGATCCTCGGCTCCGGCATGGTTCACCCCAACGTGCTGAAGAATTGCGGACTCGATCCTGACGAGTATCAGGGATTCGCCTTCGGCATGGGCGTCGACCGCCTCGCCATGCTCAAATACGGCATTCCGGATCTGCGCGATTTCTTCGCCGCCGATGCGCGCTGGCTTGAACATTATGGCTTCGATCCGCTCGACCAGCCCAATCTCGCGACGGGGCTGTCGCGATGACGCGCTCCGCCGCACTGTTTCACGTGAAACAGAAATCATTTCCAGCAGTTAGACGGTTAACGCAGAAAGACCGCCTACGGATTAACCAAGATGAGGGGAAGCTCCGCTTATGACACATCGCGCCTTCTTGATCGCGGCCGCCGCGCTTGCGCTCGCCTCATGCGGGAAAAATGAGAGCGCCGACGCGGGGGCGAGCGGGCCGGATGCGGCCGCCGAGGCGTCGCCTCTTTCCGATCCGGCTGCGCAGCCCATCGAGGGGGAGCCGGATTCGGCATGGATCGAACTCATGGGCGCGTGGGCGGAGACCGGGCGCTGCGACGACGATCTGGGCCGCTGGGTCATCGAGGCCGAAGCCTTCCATCTCTATGAGATGCACTGTCCGGTGGACAAGCTTGAATTGCTCCGGAACGGCGTCAAGGCGACTGCTCAGTGCACGGTTGAAGGCGACAATGACGGCGTTGCCGACGTGTTCTGGTTCCTGCGCCAGGGCGACGGCTCGCTGACCATTGTCCAGGAGGCGAACGGCGCGATGACGACGGGCCTCTTCCTCTGCGAGGGCGAGGAGACGGAGATCTAATGAAGTTCACGCTCTCCTGGCTCAGGGAACATCTGGATACCGACGCGACTCTCGACAAAATTGTCGAGAGCATGATCGCGGTCGGGCTTGAGGTCGAGCATGTCGATGATCCAAAGGAGCGCCTCAAGGCCTTCACCATCGGCGAGGTGCTGGAGGCCGAGAAGCACCCCGAGGCCGACAAGCTCAAGGTCTGCAAGGTCGCGACCAAAGACGGTGTTCTCCAGATCGTCTGCGGCGCGCCGAATGCGCGCAAGGGTCTCAAGGTCGCCTATGCCCCGGTCGGGGCGTATGTGCCCGGCATCGACGTCACGCTGACCAAAGCGAAGATCCGCGGCGTCGAATCGCACGGCATGATGTGTTCGGCGCGCGAGCTTGAGCTCGGCGAGGATCACGACGGCATCATCGAGGCGCCGCCCTCGGCGGCCGTCGGCGACGCCGTGGCGGATGCGCTCGCCGCAACCGATGCGGTCGTCGATTTTGAAGTCACGCCCAATCGTCCCGATACGAATGGCGTCGCCGGCGTCGCGCGCGATCTCGCCGCCGCCGGCCTCGGGCGGCTCATTACCAAGGCGCCGGCGGCGGTCAGGGGCGAGTATCCCTGTCCCCAGAAGATCGCCTTGCGCTTTCCGAAGGGCTCCGAGAGCGCTTGTCCGGCTTTCGCCGGACGCCTCATCAGGGGCGTCAGGAACGGTCCCTCGCCGAAATGGCTTCAGGACCGCCTCCGCGCGATCGGTCTTCGTCCGATCAACGCGCTTGTCGATGCAACCAATTTCCTGACCTATGACCGCGCGCGGCCGCTCCACGTCTATGACGCCGACAAGCTGAAGGGTGAGATTTGCGCCCGCCCCGGCGCGAAGGGCGAAACCTTCCTCGCGCTCGACAACAAGACCTACGAAGTTGATGAAAGCATGACGGTGATCGCCGACGAGGGCGGCGTTCTCGGGCTTGGCGGGATCATCGGCGGCGCGCCGTCCGGCTGCACGGACGCGACCACGAATGTCTTCATCGAGTGCGCGCTGTTCGATCCGCTGCGCACGGCGAAGACGGGCCGCAAGACCGGGATCAGTTCGGATGCGCGCTACCGCTTCGAGCGCGGCGTCGATCCCGCCTTCGTTGTCCCTGGCCTCGACATGGCGACGGCGCTCATCCTCGAAATCTGCGGGGGCAGCCCAAGCGCGCTCGAACTCGCCGGCGCCATTCCGCAGACGGAGAAAACCGTCGCCTTCCCGCCGAGTGAAGTGAAGCGTCTTACCGGCCTCGCCGTCGATGAAAGCGAGATGGAGCGCATCCTGAAGGCGCTCGGCTTCGCGGTCGCCAAGTCCGATCCCTGGCTGGTTTCCGTTCCGTCCTGGCGACCCGATATCGACGGAAAGGCCGACCTGGTCGAGGAGATCGCCCGCATCGCCGGGTTCGACAGCCTGCCGGCGACGCCGCTCCCGGTCCGTGCGGCCATTGAAGCGCCAAAGCTGACGCCGGCGCAGGACAGGCGGCGTCTCGCGCGTCGCGCGCTCGCTGCGCGCGGGCTGCTTGAGGCGGTCACCTGGTCGTTCATGGACAAGCGCCACGCGGCGCTGTTCATGAGCGAGAACGAGCTGAGGGCGAGGGGACTGCTGCTCGCCAATCCGATCGCCTCCGATCTCGATGCGATGCGCCCGTCAATACTGCCGAACCTGTTGCGCGCGCTTCAGCGCAATGCGGATCGCGGCCGCGACGGTCTTGGGCTGTTCGAGATTGCGCCGCAATATGCCGGAGACGCGCCTGACCAGCAGACGATGGCGGCGAGCGGAGTTCGCCGTCCCGCAGTCCTGCGCCACTGGCAGGAAAGTCCGCAGACTGATGTGTTCACTGTGAAGGCTGACGCGCTCGCAGCCCTCGATGCGGCCGGCGCGCCGGCGGCCAGTCTTCAAACGACGCCCGATGCGCCCGCTTGGTACCATCCCGGGCGTTCGGGCGTGCTGCGCCTTGGACCGGCGAGGCCGCTCGCCTGTTTCGGCGAAATCCACCCGCGCGTGCTCAAGGCTCTCGATGTCAAGGGACCAGTATTCGGCTTCGAGGTTTTTCTGGACGCCGTTCCTGAGCCGAAAAAGAAGGCGGCGAAATCCCGCCCGGCGCTTGAGGCGCAGGACCTGCTCCCCTTCACGCGGGACTTCGCCTTTGTCGTTGATGAAGGAGTTGCGGCGGAGGCGCTGATCAAAGCCGTTGCAAGCGCCGATCGCAGGCTCATCGGCGGCGTCGCGCTATTCGACGTCTATCAGGGGAAGGGCGTGCCGGAGGGCAAGAAATCTCTGGCGGTCGAGGTCAGGATCGAGCCGCGCGCAAAGACTTTGACCGACGAGGAGATCGAGGCGCTTTCGGCCCGGATCGTGGCCGCTGTCGGAAAGGCGACCGGCGGGACGCTGCGGGCTTGAGGCCGTATTGGCGATCGGTCAGTTGCGCCCCGGGCCCCGGGGGAGTATGGAACCGCCCGCGCCGGAGGTCTTGCTCCGGCACGACCGTCGATCAGGCGCCGGTCGCCGCCTTAGCTCAGCTGGTAGAGCATCGCATTCGTAATGCGAGGGTCGCGTGTTCAAGTCACGCAGGCGGCACCACCTTCGCGAGGATGGGCCGGCGTGGAGCGGCCGGACGGCTTCAATGAGGCCGGGGCACCTCGGTCCCAGGAAGATTCGCGGCAAAGTAGCGCAAGGCGCGAAAGTGTTCCCGGCTTCAATGAGGCCGGGGCACTCAGTCCCCGGAAGATACATTACGCTGATGAGGTCGCGAGATTTTTTCGAGAGCTTCAATGAGGCCGGGGCACTCAGTCCCCGGAAGATGAATGAACTGCATTGATGGCTTCATCCGCGAGGCGAGCTTCAATGAGGCCGGGGCACTCAGTCCCCGGAAGAT